>NZ_JBGMNJ010000004.1:0-284440 GCF_051336815.1 Pantoea sp. C2G6 | reverse complement strand
CCATAAAAAATATATTTTTACAATGCCAGAGGTGCGGCGGGCGATTGTATCAGAGCCCATATAACAAGTAAATTTAAACTCTCAGTAATGTTTATTTTATTTAACTGCTTATTTTAAACGAAAATTCATTGCTGATTTTTTGATAAAAACTAAAAAGTTAAGCCTAAAAATAAAGCTGTCATTCAATAAAGAGACGTTTTGAAATAATTAAGGTTCGAATGAAAATCTCAATTTTAGTCATTTCTCAGGCAACTCGTTCACTTCCAGGCTTATCTCTCCGCGTCATTTTATTCCATGTCTGTATCTTCGTCATCGCTTAACCGACCCGAGTATCATAATGCCGCAGCGGGAGAGGCTCAGCAGACAGTGGGTTGATCCGATACACCGCCATTTATGCCTCCGAAGGCTGGGCAAAGGCCCATGCCTGGACTATTTCAGTATTTAAATGCCTCACTGTTGATAAAACGGATTGTCAGAATAGTCCAGTTGCCTGTTGTATTGATGAAACCAATGTGAATTATTAACAATGTTGTCATAACTCAATAATTAGTGTGTTATGCATTCCTGCTTTTTATAATTTTATGGTATTTACAGGTCGGCTTATGTGCATAAGCAGATTTAAGCGTTAAAAAATAGATTATGTGGTTGTTTAATATAACCATTAATAAGTCAGGCACTTCCAGACTTTAATTTTTGGCACAGTAAACAAAAAATGGTATAACAAATCAGCAGCGCTGCGCCTTGTTACTTCAGGATGAAAAAATTTTTTGGGGTTAAAAATATGGAAATGTTGACTCATGCGCAATGTGGAATGATTGCTGGTGCAAATGGACACAGTAACTACGAGAGTGGAGGCAGTAAAGGCATCAATGCGGGCCACACTTCCTATGGCAGGCAGGGTAACGGATTTGTTGGTACTCAATCAAACGGTTTGGATTTGGGGTCTGTAATCAGAGATAACCCATGTGCAGCAAGCATTGTCACTGGTGTTGTATCAGGTTCAACTTCATGGGGTGGAGTAGCAAGGGGTATTGTCGCAGGGGCAATAGCTTGTGCTGCCACCGGAAATGGAAATGGCGGGGGGACAGGGAATGACTATGGCGGACAGTGTACCTGGTAGGGAAAAGAGGGTAAAGAATGCTTGTATTATCCCTGGGATACTATCAGCCACTGCTTTACTAACTTCGGTAAATATTTTCCCTGATGATGGATGGATGGGTTTTCTACCGAGTGAAGTTGCAAAGTTTTTCGTAATTATATTTTGTTCTTATGGCGGCATTTCCATCTGTAAAGACCTGACCCTTTACTTCATGAAGAGAAAAGGGGAGTAAGGCTACCGTACTAACATAGCCTCGCTTCGGCGGGCTTTTTTTGTGTCTGTAGGACCCGATAATTCAAGGGGAAAATAATGGCTGAGCCAGGGAAGCAGCAACCGCTAACCGCAAAACGAGGAGGCCGCGCAAAGTCATTGCGAACCACTCCCGTCGCTCTGTTGCTGGCGCGGCATGAACCTTTCACGGGCTTAGCAGGCTGATGCCGCCGCGATGAGGCACTCACTCTCCCAGGGTAAGCCAACCGGCCAGCAGTGCACCGCTGCGTTTTACACTGCATTTAAATTTTTAATGAAAAGTAAGAATATGTTAATCCGCGCCTGATGTGAGATTAATAATAATGCGCGGTAAGTTATTAGGCGAAGTAAAATTTTTCCGCTTGCCGTTTTGCTTATTAACTGCGCTTTGTCGCTTCGGCTAAATATAATTGGTTATGAAGTTGTTGTAATAGACTTGCAGCCCGTTAAGGTCTGGCTAGACTTATCACTGCAACACGAAAACGGCTGGCGTAATAGAATTATGCTGGTTGCCATTAATCAAATGACAATATGTTCAGGAGGAAATTATGGCCGAGCATCGTGGTGGTTCCGGTAACTTCGCAGAAGATCGTGAAAAAGCATCTGAAGCAGGTAAGAAAGGCGGGCAACATAGCGGCGGTAACTTCGCTAATGACCGTGAGAAGGCTTCAGAAGCCGGTAAGAAAGGTGGCCAAAACAGCCATGGTGGTGGACGCAAGTCCGACTAAAAAGGCGCTCAGGCGTACTTTTTAACCATCAGCCCCGGCATTTTTGCCGGGGCCTGTTATTATCAGCATTACTGTTATCTCTCCGTTATTTCCTTAAGTACTCCATTTCTTTATTCAATCTCCCTCTTTTTATTCCGCTTTTACGCTCCGTCTGGTTTTAGCTAAATAATAGTGTTATTTCATGCTGCGTTATTTTCTTGTTTTTACTGGCCGAAATAAAAGCACCAGCTTAATGCGTTTATTTTTCTGATCGCTGGATAAGTGATAAAGATTCATTGCGTGAGCTTTAGCGCACCCGTTCTGGGTAGAGGTGTAACAAGATTTGTTACCCTGAGCGGGGCCGCAGGGTAACAAATCAGGACAGGCCATCCGGTTATGGGCGGGCCGCCTCCTGACGGGCCAGCGTCCGTGCCAGAATCGAGGAGTAGAGCGGTTTGCCGCCGAGGAACTGCGCCAGCAACGTCGCACCGAGACAGGTGATGATCATCGGTAAAATCAGCTGATAGTTATCGGTCATCTCCAGCACCAGCACAATACCGGTAAGCGGCGCACGCACCGACGCCGCGAACAGCGCGCCCATGCCAGCAATCGCGAAGGTACCGGGTTGCAGCTGATAAAACGGAAACAGCGCCATCATCGCAACCCCAAACGCGGTGCCCAGCAGCGTGCCTAACGCCAGCATCGGGGCAAAAATACCGCCCGGCGCGCCTGAACTGAAACAGAGCAGCGTCGTAAACAGCCTGACCACAAAAATCACCAGCAGCAGCGAAAGGGGGAACACGCCGTGTACCGCCTGCGGGATCAGCGCTGAACCTCCGCCTGCGCCGGGCGCGAACAGCAACGCCATCACGCCACATCCTCCGCCCAGCAGAGCACCTGCCATCAGGACACGCGCTGTTTTACCGGCATACAGGCGTGCAAACAGATCCTGAGTGATAAAGATCATGCGGTTAAACAGCACACCCACCATGCCGATGATCATCCCCAGCACCAGGTAGAGCCACAGCGTCTCTGTCGGGGCGTCCGCCAGCTTACCGACGGAAATCACCGCCTGTTCACCGTTAAAGCAGCGGAACACAATGCTCGCCATGATCACGCCGGTAAACACCGCTTTAATCGAAATCAGGTTATAGCGGAACTGCGGACGCATCTCTTCAATAATAAACAGAATGCCCGCCAGCGGGGCGTTGAACGCCGCCGCCAGACCGGCCGCAGCACCGGTTGCCAGCAATGTATGACGCGCTTCATTGCTGCGCATCCCGATGATATCGATGATCATGCGGCCGATATTGCCCCCCAGCTGCACGGTCGGTCCTTCCCGACCCAGCACCATACCTGCACCCAGCGTGCCCAGGCCACCGAAGAACTTCACCGGGATCACCCGCCACCAGCGTACCGGTCGCAGCTCTTCCAGCGCTCCTTCAATTTCAGGAATGCCGGAGCCGCCCGCTTCAGGCGCAAAGCGTTTCACCAGGTAATAGCCGAACATCGCCAGTACTGCGGAGATGGCGAAGGCAGCAACATAGAGCGACCAGCCGTTAAACTGGGCCGGGGTCAGGGTATCGGCGCGCCACTGCTGTATTGCATCGACGGCGCGGGCAAAGGCCACCCCCGCCAGCCCAACCAGGCTGCCGACCAGCGCGGCGCAGACCAGCATCGCCAGCGGGGTTTTATCACGATAGAGAAGCGCGCGGAACATCCGGCTGCGCGCGGCAATAGTGCGGGGAACATAAACCGGCTGCGGTGATTCTTCATTCATTGAGAGTCATTCTTATTAAACCAGACCAGCCATCTAGTCTACTGAGTGGATCAGGGAAAACAAAATGCCATGATCAATGAATGTTTTAGATCTTATGTCATTCCACACTCAGCTGGCGTGGGGTGGACATACCACTTGCGCGATACGTTCGCGGTAGGCTGGCTTATCCTGGTTCTTTAACGCCTGAGCCGCGGCGATCAGTGACGCCTTATTCTGTTCATCGTTAAGGAACAGCTGGCGCAGCGCCTCATCGGACAGCTCCGGCGGAAGCTGGCATTTCTGCCGCAGGTCCTGAACGATCTGCTGCTGACGCAGAGCAAAGCGCAACGTTTCGTAGGGCGCGGCGCTGGTCAGCAGCGGGGCGCTGAATAAGAGAATCAGCAGGGCATGGCGGATCACGTTCATGATGAGCACCTCCGGGAGAACATCGGGCCTGATGGGGTTTCAGTGAGTATAATTCACCCTGGCTGACTCGCCTGAACAGAGCACCATCGACCGACTGCGGCAACGTCGCCATGTTGGACCTATTTATCATCGCCATGCTGGCGCGACAGGGAGCTGACATGCAGCCACATTCCACTGAAATTATCACCGCTGATTGCGCGATTGTGGGCGGCGGCCCGGCGGGTTTAATGCTCGGCTATCTGCTGGTCCGCGCTGGCCTGCGCGTGGTGGTGCTGGAAAAGCACGCCGACTTTCTGCACGACTTTCGCGGTGACACCATTCACCCCTCCACGCTGGAGATCATGCATCAGCTCGGTCTGCTGGAAGCGTTTCTCACGCTGCCGCATCAGCGCGCCGAAAAACTGGAAGCGGAAATCGCCGGTCAGAGCGTCACGATGGCGGATTTCTCCCGACTGCCGGTGCAGTGCCGCTTTATCGCCTTTATGCCGCAGTGGGATTTTCTCAATTTTATGGCGCAACAGAGCGCCCGCTATGCGGGGTATCGCCTGCTGCAATCGACCCAATTCGAGGCGCTCTACTCTGAACAGGGTGTGGTGCGCGGCGTCACGGCGTCGCGCGGCAGCCAGCAGCTCCATATCCGCTGCCCGCTGGTGGTGGGCGCGGATGGTCGTCACTCCAGGGTGCGGGAAGCGGCAGGGCTGACCGGGCAGGCGTTTGGCGCGGCGCGGGATGTCATCTGGTTCCGCCTCAGCAGACAACCGCAGGACCCCGATCTGGGGATGGGGCATAAAGGCCCGCGGCAGAACTTTATCGTTATCGATCGCGGCGACTACTGGCAGTGCGGACTGACCATCCCCAAAGGCGAATTCGAAACGAAAAAAGCGGCCGGGCTGGAGGCTTTCAAAGCGGAAGTGGGGGCGCTGTCACCTTTTGGCGTGGCGCGCATGGCGGAACTCAGCAGCTGGGAGGCGTTCAGTCTGCTGTCGATACGCATCGACCGGCTGGATAAGTGGGCGAAACCCGGCGTCCTCTGCATTGGCGACGCCGCCCATGCCATGTCACCGATTGGTGGCGTGGGGGTGAATCTGGCGATCCAGGACGCGGTGGCCGCGGCGAATATCCTGACCGCTCCGCTTCAGGCCGGGGAGCTGCAACTGCGCGATCTGGAGAAGGTGCAGAAGCGCCGGCAATTTCCTACCGTCGCGACCCAGTATCTGCAAATCAAAATGAGCCGTAACAAGGCCAGACGAAAAACGACCCAGGGCAGTAAAGTTCCTGCGATAATCCGCCGCCTGCCGTTTCTGCGTTTTCTGCTCGGTCGTCTGATTGGTCTGGGCTTCCGTACGGAATCGCCGCAGGTTGTGCGCGTAAAAGATTGACGTAAATGCTTTCGACAGCGATTAAATATCGTGCGACACTGTTTCGCTGTGAAAGTACTGTCAGATTGAGCCGCTATTTATCTGATAATTGGGCGCTAATTGAGCACTATTGAGCTAAATTATTTTTCGGTTTTTGCGCCTGCATAGGAGAGGCTTCAGTGCATAACGAGCAAAATGGCAGTGACGTAAAGCGTCTCAGTGCGATTAAAGCACTTCTGTCGCCAGATGAGACCCGGGATGAAGTGCTGGAGAGGTTTGTCCATCTCGCCAGCCAGGTGTTAGGGATTTCAGGCAGCTTCATTTCGATTGTTGATGACCATAATCAGTACATCAAGGCGGCCCGGAATTTCGATCTTAAACAATCGACCCGTGAGCAGTCACTTTGTCGGCACGTGATTGATGGCGACGGTCATCTGGTGATTTATGACACCCTGCTGGATGCGCGTTTTGTCTCGCACCCTTTTGTGACAGGTGATCCCCACATCCGGTTTTATGCCGGTGTGGCGTTACAGAACCTCGACGGCGCGATGCTGGGTACGTTGTGTGTGACGGATACCCAGCCCCATCCCTTTTCCGAGGATCAGCTCGCGACGCTGAGATCGCTGGCGATGCTGGTCACTTCTTTCCTGGAAGCCTGGAATAACGCCGGTTTTGTTGATGTGATTACGCATCTGCCCAATCGCCCCCGCTTAATCCGCGACATTCAGCAACTGACGCTGATTGCGCCACACAGCCGTTTCCGCCTGATCCTGCTGGACTGCATCGATATTCCCCGCGCCTATGAGCTTTCGCGCGCGGTGGGAATTGCGCCGATGGAGAAGTTGTTAAAACAGATGGCGCAGGATGTGGCGCAGCGGCTGAACCTGCCCGCGGAGGAGACGCTCTATAGCTTCGCGCCGGGTCGGTTCGCCATAATTCAGCCTTATCTGGGCGGCTATACGCCTCACAGCATGATCGACCTGTTCAACGGCATGAAGGCGGATCTGGCCGAAAATATCACCCTGGACCTCGATGTTTTCATCGGCGAAAGTGAATTTGTGCCGGCCCGGATGGATGCCAACGAAACGGTACGCCAGGCGGTCAGCGCGCTGCACAAGGCGATCGATGAAGAGGTTGGCGTGATGTCTTTCGACGAGAGTTACGACACGCGGCGTAACGATGATTTTATGATCATGAATGACCTCGCCCAGGCGCTGAACAAAAATGAAGAGCTTTACCTGGCCTGGCAGCCGAAAGTGTGCCTGAAAACCGGTAAAACCGTCGGGCTGGAGGCGCTGATCCGCTGGAACCATCCCGAGCGGGGCGAGCTTTTTCCCTCAGAGTTCATTCCGCTGGCGGGTAAAACCAACCTGATCTCCGATCTGACCAACTGGGTGATCGATCATGTGGTGGAGCAACTGGCGCGCTGGGATCGGGAGTACAGCCTGATCCCGGTTTCCATCAACGTCAGCGAACGTGATTTCGCAAAAGCGGATTTTGCCAGTCAGCTGGTGGCGAAATTAGAGGCCGCCCGTTTGCCGACCGCTATCCTCGGTATCGAGTGTCTGGAGAATGAGCTGATCACCAAGAGTGACGTGGCGATTAAAGGGCTGGAAGCGCTGAAATCGCACGGCTTTGTCATCTCGCTGGATGATTTCGGCACCGGCTACAGCAATATCAGCTATTTGCAGGATATTCCGCTGGATGTGATTAAGATCGACCGCTCGCTGATCTCCCGGATGGGCGAAGATGACGCCTCCCGGATCATCGTCAGATCGATTATTCAGATGCTGAAAGAGCTGAACTACGTGGTGCTGGCGGAAGGTGTGGAGACAGAAGCGACGCTGGCCTTACTGAAAACCTACGGTTGCGATCAAATCCAGGGCTACTTCTTCTCTAAACCGCTGCCGGCCAGCGACATCGAACACTGGCTCTATCCGAAATCCCGCCTGTAGGCGGTTCTCCGGCCCGCGGCTTTAACGGCGGGCCGGCTTCCTCACTCGCTGTCGACGGCGTAACGCTCGACCGGGGTCACGGTTTTAACCAGTTTATTATCAAACAGAAACTGCTCAT
Organism: Pantoea sp. C2G6; assembly: GCF_051336815.1. Lineage (NCBI taxonomy): Bacteria > Pseudomonadati > Pseudomonadota > Gammaproteobacteria > Enterobacterales > Erwiniaceae > Pantoea > Pantoea sp. C2G6. The sequence goes on along the minus strand of NZ_JBGMNJ010000004.1, from coordinate 276,769 downwards.
ACGCCTGATAGCGTGCGCGATCCAGCTTTGCCGGGTCGCGGGCGAACAGCGGCAGTGAGGCACGCCAGGCCTGATGGTTTAACGGCGTGTTCAGCTGCGGATAGGCGCGGGCAAAGGCCTGCCAGTTCGCTTCGGGATGCGCCTGTAGTTCAGCATTTCCCTTCTTCAGCGCCCGCATAAATTTTTTAATCTTTTCTGCGTGGGCCTCATCACGGTTGGCGACGATGATCAGTTCGTCATAGGCCGGCACGCCATAATCTTCCACATTGAACACCACCGGATCTTTGCCCTGCAATTTCATCTCCAGCGCTTCGATATTGCGATAGCCGCCAATCACCGCATCGACTTTACCGGTCAGCAGCGCACTGGTGAGCTGAAAGTTCACGTTGACCAGCTTCACCTGATCGGCTTTAACGCCATCATGGTTCAGCATGGTCGCCAGCGTAGCCTGCTCAATACCACTGACCGAATAGCCGATGTTTTTCCCTTTCAGATCGCCCGGTTTTTTTACTGCCTTATCCAGGGTGATCAGCGTGTTCAGCGGGCTATTGATCAGGGTGCCGACCCGAACCAGCGGCAAGCCCTGATCGGCGAAGAAATGAAGCTGCGGCTGATAGGTAATGGCTAAATCGGCCTGCCCGGCCGCCACCAGACGCGGCGGCAGCGCCGGATCGGAGGGCGGAACAATAGTGACCGCCAGACCTTCCGCCGCAAACGCGCCACTCTGCTGCGCCACCATGATGGGCGCATGGTCGGGATTGATATACCAGTCGAGCACCAGCGTCAGCTTTTCCATCGCCTGAACCTGACTGGCTAAGCTGGCGCTGAAGATCAGGGTAAACAGCGAAATTTTAGTCATGCTTTTTCTCGTAAGTTAAGGGATTACGGGCTTTCAGGGGCCCAGACAATCAGGCGACGGAGCAGGGCGTTGACGATCAGCCACAGCAGCAGCGTCATCAGCACCAGGATAAACAGGGCGGCAAAACAGAGGTCACTTTGCATCCGGGCGTTGGCGTTGAGCATCACGTAGCCGAGTCCTTCAGCCGATCCGACCCACTCGCCAATAATCGCGCCAATCGGCGCCACCGCCGCCGCCATGCGCAGGCCCGACGCCAGCGCCGGCAGCGCGGCCATCAGCCGGACGTGGCGCAGTTGAGCGCGGCGTGATGCGCCCAGCGTGCGCGCCAGATCGAGATAGCCGGGGCTGACGCGGCGCAGGCCGTCAAAAAAGGCGGAAGTGACCGGGAAGAAGATCACCAGCACCGCCATCGCCACTTTGGCGCTCATGCCGAAGCCAAACCACAGCACCAGCAGCGGAGCCAGCGCGAACACCGGAATCGCCTGACTGGTGATGACCAGCGGCATCATCCAGCGTTGCAGCCAGGGCGAAAAGGTCATCCCCAGCGCCAGCAGCGCACCCAGCAGCACGCCAAGCGCCATGCCGCTGAGGATTTCGCTCAGGGTCATCAGGCTGTGGTAGCCGAGATAGCTGGCGTTTTGCCACAGCGCCACGGCCACCGCTGCCGGTGAGGGCAGCAGAAAGGCGGGAATCGAGGTCAGCGTCGCAAGCCACCATAGCGCAATCAGTCCGGCAGAGAGGGTCAGCCCGCGGCGCAGCGCGGTGAATTGATGGCGGTTCATCCGGCCACCCTGGTCAGCTGTTGCAGCAGCGCCGCCTGGCTGCGGAGCAGGCCGATGTCATCGGCTGCGCGCGGCGGCTGACCGGCCAGCGGTGGAGAGGATTCGATGCCCGCTTTGCCAATCACCAGCAGGTGGTGGCTGAGCCGACAGGCTTCCGCTGGGTCATGGGTGATCAGCAGTACGGTGTGACCGGCCAGCACTTCAGCGGCCAGCGTCTGGATGCGGGCGCGGGTCAGGGCGTCCAGCGCCGAGAAGGGCTCATCCATCAGCACGATCGGCTGACGGCTGTAGAGGGTACGGGCCAGCGCGGCGCGCTGCCGCATCCCTCCCGACAGCGTGGCGGGCAGGGCGCTGGCGTAGCGCGCCAGTCCTACCCGCGCCAGCAGATGGTGCGCCCATTCGCGGTCGGCTTTTTCCCCCCGCAGGCGACTGGCGAGGCAGACATTCTGCTCCACGGTCAGCCAGGGATAGAGTAAATCCTGCTGGCTCATCCAGGCGATGCGTCCGGCCAGCGGCAGGCCGTCGCTGCCGCTGATCTCTCCGGCGGTCGGCTCTGCCAGACCGGCAATCACCCGCATCAGGCTGCTTTTACCGACCCCGCTGGCCCCCAGCAACGCGGTAAACGTCCCGCCAGCGATCTCCAGACTGAGCTGGCTGAACAGCTGCTGCTGACCCACCCGCAGCGAGAGCTGGCGAATCGAAATGCCGGGCGGCGCTTCGGCGCAGGCGGGGATCACCGGCTGCTCCCCGTATCCGCGGCGTGACGCAGGCCCATTTGCCAGAAAGCGGACTCCAGCTGCGTGGCGGTGGTGAAGATCGTCGCCAGCCGATCGAAGCGTTGCTCCCCCGCGCACTGCCGGGCCAGGTTTTCAAACAGCGACAGCGAGGCGCGCACCCCGGAGAGATAGCCCTCGTCACCATAATTTTCAATCCAGGCGGCGTAAGGATTGCCGGTGAAGCGGGTATCGGGATGCCGGAGCAGCGTCAGGCCGATTTCCGCGTAACCGGCGACGCACGGCATCAGCGCGGTGAGCAGCTCCAGCGCATCTCCACTGTGGCCGACATCCAGCACGTAGCGGGTGTAGTTAAGGGTTTCCATCGCCTCAGGCTGGCTCACCACGTCCGCTTCATCGATTCCCCACTGCTGGCAGTAGCGGAGGTGCAGCGGCAGTTCGCTGACGATGGCATTAAGTGATGCCGCCGCGCTGCGCAACGCGGCGGGGTCCGAGAGTTTGCTGACCAGCAGGCCATAGGCGCGGGCGAAGTGCAGCAGAAACAGGTAGTCCTGGGTCAGGTAGTGGCGAAAGGCGGCGGCGGGCAGGGTTCCCTGACCGAGCTGCTGCACAAAATCATGGGTGACATAGGCGTGCCAGTGCGCGCCCGCCTGCTGGCGCAGACGGCCATAAAAACCGGTGTCGAAAAGCGGATGTGACATAGGATCTCCATTCATCAGGGAGATCCGGGCATACGGTCTGGAACAGGGAAAATCGCAGGAGATGAAGCAGAGCATGCTGCCGACCCGTCCCTTCGCTGGCATGACCCAGATCAGGTTCAAAGGGTTCGGCTTACGCCATCTCAGCCCATAACAGGACACCCCTCGGAGAGAGCTGTTATACGATAATTACCGCCGGAGTACAACGCCAGCCGCGCGGTTCACTAAAAGGGCTGCATGACGGGCATAACGTGACAACGTCACTCAAGATCCTCGCCGTTGCTGGCGATCACCTTCTTATACCACCAGAACGATTTTTTCCGCGTGCGCGCCAGCGTCCCGTTACCGCGGTCGTCACGGTCCACATAGACAAAGCCGTAACGTTTGCTCATCTCGCCGGTTGACGCCGCCACCAGGTCGATACAGCCCCAGCTGGTGTAGCCCATTACCGGTACGCCGTCAGCGATGGCGTCGCCCATCGCCCGGATATGCTCGCGCAGGTAGCTGATGCGATAGTCGTCATTGATCTCGCCGCTGGCGCTGATCTCATCGTGCGCGCCCAGGCCGTTCTCCACCAGAAACAGCGGCTTCTGGTAGCGGTCATACATCATGTTCATGGTGATGCGCAGCCCCAGCGGATCGATGCCCCAGCCCCATTCGCTGCGTGGCAGATGGGGGTTAGTCAGTGATTTCACCACGTTGGCGGCGCTGCTGTTCTGCTCATTCATCTCCGCAGAGGCGCAGCGTGAGGCGTAATAGCTGAATGAAACAAAATCAACGCTGTTTTTGAGGATCTCCACATCGCCGTCAGCGATCGCCAGGGTGACGCCCTTGTCCCGGAAGAGTCGGGCGGCGTAGCGCGGATAAGCCCCGCGTGCCTGGACATCGATAAAGAACAGGTTTTCGCGATCTTTCTCCAGCGCCGCCCAGACATCTTCCGGTTTGCTCGACCAGGGATAGAAATTGCCGCCTGCCAGCATACAGCCGACCTGATTGGCCGGATTGACCTCATGCGCGATGCGGGTCACCAGCGCGCTGGCCACCAGCTCATGGTGCGCCGCCTGATACTTGACCTGCTCCCGGTTCTCCCCCGGCGCGAACACCAGCCCGGCCCCGGAGAACGGGCTGTGCAGCAGGATATTAATCTCGTTAAAGGTCAGCCAGTATTTCACCAGACCATCAAACGCCTCAAAGCAGCTGCGGGCATAGCGGGCAAAAAAGTCGATCATTTTACGGTTACGCCAGGAGCCATACTCCGTCACCAGATGCATCGGCACATCGAAGTGGCACAGCGTCACCAGCGGCTCGATCTGATATTTGCGGCACTCTTCGAACAGCGCACGATAAAAGGCGATCCCTTCCGGGTTTGGCGTCAGTTCGTCGCCGTTGGGATAGAGCCGGCTCCAGGCAATCGAGGTGCGGAACACGCTGAATCCCATCTCCGCCATCAGGGCAATATCCTGCGGATAGCGGTGATAAAAATCGATAGCGTCATGGCTGGGATAGAACTCCTCCTCACGCAGCGTCAGGCGTGGCTCCAGACCCAGCTTGACCGCCATCCGATCCGGCCCCAGCGGGATCATATCGACGGTGGTTAAACCCTTTCCGCCTTCGCGGAATCCGCCTTCAGACTGGTTAGCGGCCAGCGCTCCCCCCCATAAAAATCCCTGCGGGAACCTTGATTCAGACATGTCATCCTCTTTGCGGGTCAGTGCGACCCTTTGGTCACGATTGATACGTTATTTGCTTCAGTGATGGGCGCGGCCTGTTGTGCGCCAGCAGGCTCCGGTTCTGCCTCTGTCTCTGGAATATCCTCAAAACCCAGCAGCAGGGTCAGCACAAAGGAGAGCACCACCGAGAGCACCATCACCGCCCCGACCCAGACAATGCTCATTGGATGGGTCGGATCGAAAAACTGCACGCTGGTAAACAGGCCCGGTGAGGCCATCGAGTGGCTGGCCAGCCCGCCGATGCCCGCCACCGCGCCGCAGATAAAGCCGCTGATCAGACAGGCGATCAGCGGACGCTTCAGGCGGATAGCCACGCCATAGAGCGCCGGTTCAGAAATTCCGGCGACAATCGCTGACGCTGCCGCCGCCAGCGCGGTCTGGCGCAGTTCGCGGTTTTTGGTGCGGAACGCCACCGCCAGCGAGGAGCCACCCAGCGACAGGTTGGCCCCGATCTCGGACGGCATCACCATGCCCTCTTTACCGGTTTCGGCGATGGTCTGGATGATGGTCGGGGTAAAGACCCGGTGCATACCGGTCATCACCAGCAGCGGCCAGAGTGCGCCCATGATCGCCACCGACAGCCAGCCCAGATAGCCATGTACGCTGTAAACCAGCGCCGAGATGCCGCTGCCGATCCAGATGCCAATCGGACCGATCAGCAGAATGGCTATCGGCGCGGCGATCAGCACGATCAGCATCGGCTTGAGGAAGTTTTTAGTCACGGCGGGCGTGATGCGGTCCACGCCGCGCTCGATGTGGGAAAGTATCCAGGTCATCACCAGCGCCGGGATCACCGTGTAGGTATATTTCACCGCTGTCACCGGAATACCGGCGAACACCACCGCCTGACCCTGTGCCGCTTTCGCCATCAGCTCAATAAAAGCGGGATGCACCAGCACCCCGGCGATGGCGATTGCCAGTGACAGGTTGGTTTTGAACTTCAGCGCGGCAGAGGCCGCCACCATCACCGGCAGGAAGAAAAACGCGCCGTCGCCAATCACGTTGAGGATCACCAGCGTTGAGGAGCCTTTCTCAAACACCCCGGCCATATCCAGGATCATCGCCAGCAGCTTGACCATCGACCCGCCAATAATCGCCGGAATCAACGGTGACATGGTGCCGATCAGCGCGTCAAGAATGCCCGCGCCGATGCCTTTCAGGCTGATTTTGCGTTTTATCGGTGTGGCGGGCGTGCCGTCGGGCGATCCCAGCGCCAGCACCGCCTGATAAGCCTGCGAGACCTCATTGCCAATGATCACCTGGCACTGGGTGTCGTTGTGGACCACGCCCATCACGCCATCGATCGCTTTCAGCCGCGGAACGTCGATCCGGTTGTCATCTTTCACCACGAATCGCAGTCGCGTCATGCAGTGAGTTATTGCAGTGATATTGGTGAGGCCGCCTAACGCATCGACGATAGCGCGTGCTACCCCGTCATAATTTCTGGGCATGGTCGCTCTTCTCTGTAGGGTAAATCGGTCAGAATTATTATGTTTTTCACGCCTGCGGGCAGACGAATAGGAAACCGGTTTCACAAAATCATGGAGGGCTTTTTGGTGGCCGACAAGCGTTAAAATTGATCACTTCTGTTTTTTGTGAAGTTTATCACCTGGTGACGGGGAGCAGCCGCAGCGACAGGCCGGGTAAAATATTTCCAATGATGAAAGGCTTAGGTAGACTGCGGAGAGACGCAGCACAGGAGCATCAGCATGGCAACGATTCAGGAAGTGGCGGAGAGAGCAGGCGTCTCAAAAGCGACAGTGTCACGGGTTCTCTCCGGCAACGGCTATGTCGGGCAGGAGAAACGGGAACGTGTGCTGCGCGCCATCGCTGAAACCGGCTACCGGCCCAATCTGCTGGCGCGGAATCTGGCGACCCGCAGTACCCAGACCATCGGACTGGTGATCACCAACACGCTCTACAGCGGCAGCTACTTCACGGAACTGATGGCGCACTCGGCGCGGATGATGGAGCAGCAGGGGCGTCAGCTGATTCTGGCGGATGGCAAGCACACCGCTGAGCAGGAGCAGGCGGCCATTCAGTTTCTGCTCGATTTACGCTGCGACGGCATCATTATCTACCCGCGCTTTCTCAGCATCGAGGCGCTGGATAGCATCATTTCCCGCCACAAACAGCCGATTCTGGTGATCAACCGGCGACTGCGCATCAACCACAGCTACTGTATCTATAGCGACCAGCACGCCAGCAGCGCAATGGCGGTCAGCCATCTGCTGGAGCAGGGCCATCGTGATATTGCTTTTATTACCGGCTCGCTCGACTCCCCGACCGGGCTGGAGCGTCTTTCTGGCTATCAGGCCGCGCTGGCAGCGGCGGGCATCGCCGCCGATCCTGAGCGCATCGTGACCGGTAAATGGACCGCCCAGAGCGGCATGATCGCGGTGGATACGCTGCTGGCGCGCAACGTGCCGTTCAGTGCGCTGGTGGCGAGTAATGACGAGATGGCGATTGGCGCGATCAAGCGTCTGACCGAATGCAACATTGCGGTGCCCGGAGAGGTCTCGGTCATCGGTTTCGATGATATTCCGCTGGCACCCTATATCACGCCGTCGCTATCCAGTATGAAGCTACCGGTGACCGAGATGATTGACGAGACGATTAACCGGCTGCTGACCATGCTGGATGGCGGCGAGTGGCGGACCCGGCCTCCGTTTACCGCCCGCCTGATGCTGCGCGATTCGGTCAGCCGCGCTCCCGCCCGCCGCACTTAAGGGGTGCTGACCTGAATCACCTCAATCGCCTGCGCCTGTAGCTGCCGCGCCGTGGCCTGATCCAGCCCGGCATCGGTAATCACATGCCCGACCTGGTAGCCGGATGAGAGCGGATAGGGGTGAACCTGACCAAATTTAGAGGCATCGGTCAGGGCATAGCTGTCGACGCCCTTCGCCAGCACCGCATCCACCACATCACAGCGCAGCATATCGCGGCCGGTAAAGCCGGTTTCCGGGTGCCAGCCATCTACCCCGACAAACGCCTTATGAAAATGCACCTGCTGAAGCGAGTAGCGTGTCAGCGGACCGACCACCGATTCACTGCTTTTTTGCAGCAGGCCACCCAGCACGATCACCTGACAGGGCGCTTCCCGCAGCAGCTGGGCGATATAGTGGCTGACGGTGATCAGCGTAATATCCTCACGCTCGGCCAGCGTCCGCGCCAGCAGCGCATTGGTGCTGCCGCCTTCGATAAACACCGACTCTCCGGGCTGCACCAGGCTGGCCGCGTGCCGGGCCAGCGCCTGCTTGATCGGGTAGCGGGTGTTCATGCGGGTGCCCACATTGTCGCTGTCGAGCGCCAGCGCGGAACCATGTACCCGTCGCAGCAGCCGGTCACGTTCCAGCAGGGTGAGATCCTGGCGCACCGTCACCTCCGACACGCCGGTCAGCTGGGCCAGTTCGCTGACCGAAACGGTGCCCCGGGTATTAACCAGTTGAATAATCTGATGATGTCGCGGATTCATATGTCGGCTTCGCAGAGAAACGGGAGAGGCAGTGTAACAGGGAATCTCCCGCGCCGGTGCACGGCGCGGGCTTCGCTCAGGTTAAATCCAGCGCGCGCCGTCCGCGGGCGTTCAGATCAGCCAGCGTGAAGCGCTGCTGCCAGCCGGTTTCATAATCCTCAGGCGGGAAGTCACCCGGCGACCGTCCCTGCTCCAGCGCCTGCGCCACCCGGTGCGCATAGGCGCGGTTTTTATCGCACAGCGGCGCGGCGGGGATATACATCACGTTACCCCATCCCTGCTGATTTTCCACCGGTGCGACGGCGTGGATCACGTCGCAATGCCACCATACCGAGTCGCCCGCTTGCAGAGCGGGGATTGAACAGAGTCCGGCGATCAGGTGGGGATGCCACTCTTCACTGATCGGCAGTACCCGGCCCGGCGCGACACCACACAGTTCATCTTCCGGCACATCCGCCAGCAAAGGACGCAGCAGCACATAGGCCATCGCCTGCGGCACCGGCACCACATGCAGCAAGCCCTGACCGGGGATCATATCTGACAACGCGGTCCAGCCCTGAAACGTTCTGAACACCGAACATTTGGTGGTGCCGGGCAAATCGTACTCATCCACCAGAGTCCGGTGTGCCGCATCCCAGGGATCGTAGGCGGCAAAATTCCCCCGGAACAGCGGAGCGAAGACCTGCTGATAGGCCGGCAGCAGCCAGCGCTCCAGCGCCCCGGAGTCGGTGTGTGCCCCCAGTCCTTTCGAGCAGGTGCCTGGCGGGCGGCGACGGATACGATCGGGATAGATGACGCTGACATCCGGGTCAAACCACTGCTGACCCTGAGATTCAAAAGTCCATAGCCGGTTAAGAAAGGATTGCGCTTGCGCCATCGCCTCACTCTGGCGCGCCTGCATCTGTGCCTGCGACCAGTAGATGGGATAGATCTCAGGGCGCGAGGCGGCCAGGCTGCCGAAGAAATCATCGCCGGGGCCACGATAGCACTCATCAAAGTGATTGCGGTCGAGATAGTCGAGCATCGACTTATCCCACGCCAGCGCCTGCTCGCGGCTGAAGTGCTCCCGGATGACCACGCAGCCGCGCCGCCTGATCAACGCCCGGGTCTCATCCGAAACCTGATGGCGGGCGATCGCCTGCATGGTTACTGACGGCCACGCCGTGCCGCACCGTTGCTCCTCCGCTTTCGCCTCGGCAATCGCGGCGACAATGTTGTCGCAGACCTGGCGGAACAGCCCATCCACATCGCCAATCCGGGCGCGCAGTTGCTGTTTCATCTGCCGGATGGCCGCTTTTACATCGCCGGGCAGTGGGTTGGATCGGGATTCATCGCGCATCTGTCACTCCTTGGTTATCAGGGGTTGAGTTACGAATGTAATTAAAATAACCTTCGTTCGTAATGTGCAGCCGAGGTTAACATCTATGCAACAGAAAAAAACGTGCGCGATAACACAACTCCGGCTGCGGAGCGCTCTGAAAACCATTAGCAAAGTCACTATTTGCTTTCTCATCATTCCACACAGCGGGTAAGCTTTATGCATCAAATCAATCAGCCGAAAGGGCAGAACGACCAGGGTAAAGGGGCAGGCGAAATGGCGGTTAAGATGATTGCGGTGGATATGGATGGCACCTTTCTGGATGATAATAAGCAGTACAACGTCCAGCGGTTTGCACGTCAGTATGCGCTGCTGAAGCAGAAAGGCATCCGCTTTGTGGTGGCCAGCGGTAATCAGTACTACCAGCTCCAGCGCTACTTTTCCGACATCAAAGATGAGATCGCTTTCGTGGCGGAAAACGGGGCCTGGGTCTCTGACTGCAACGAGGAGATCTTCTGCGGTGAGTTAGCCCAGGAAAAAGTGCATAAGATCCTCGATATTCTGGCCCAGGAGCCGAATATTGCGGTGGTGGTCTGCGGACGTAACGGTGCTTATGTGCACTCCTCCACCAGCGATGAGGTGCTGGCGATGCTGGCGAATCACTATCACCGGCTGGAAAAACGTGACGACCTCTACGCGATTGATGACACCATCTTCAAGTTCTCACTCAACCTGCCCCATCAGGATGTCGACGCGCTGCTGCAACGGCTGCATAACCAGCTGGCAGAGCTGGAAAACATTATGCATCCGGTCTCCAGCGGGTTCGGTTTTATTGACCTGATCATTCCGGGCTGCCATAAGGCTCACGGCATTGCGCTGCTACAGCAGAAGTGGGGCATCAGTGATTGCGAAGTGCTGGCGATCGGCGACAGCGCCAACGACATCGAGATGTTACGGCAGGCCTGTTTCAGCTTCTCAATGGCGAATGCGGTGGCCTCAGTGGCGGCGGTGGCGCGTTATCAGACCCAAAGCAACAATGATGAAGGCGCGCTGAATGTGATCGCCCGCGTGCTGGCGCGCGAATTCCCGTTCGACTGAGACCGGCCTGCCGTGCGTCAGTCACGGCAGGTACGGTGTTATTCGCCTGTGTTCTGCTCACTGCGCAGATGGTTCTCCATCGCATCCAGCGCAGCCTGATTTTCCAGACCCCACTGATACATCTGCTCAATTGGCTGGGCAAAGGTGTGGCCCAGCGCGGTCAGGCTGTACTCCACTTTGGGCGGCACCACCTGATAAACCTGACGCGAGACCAGCCCGCGCTGTTCCAGCTCCCGCAACGTCTGAATCAGCATCTTTTTTGAAATCCCCTGGAGGCTGCGCTCCAGCTCGCCGGTGCGCGCGCGGTGTTCCGGCCAGTGATAGAGCGCATGCAGAACCATGGTGCTCCACTTGACGGAAAAGAGCTCAAGCAGACGACGCGGCGGTGAATCCGCGTAAAAACAGAGTTTTCCTTCCACCCAGACCGGCATCATTGTTTCCTTATTATCATGGTTACTAAAAGGTAACTACTACCAAACTGGGTTCCATGTGTCTATAGTGAGCCGCTTTCTTTAGCATCCACAGGCGAGAAGAGGCGAAACATGAAAATCAAAGCACTGGTGGCCACCCAGGCGGATCAACCGTTACGCGCCGGTCAGGTCGAACTGCGCGCGTTACAGGCTGACGACGTTCAGCTTGAAATCCTTTACTGCGGGGTCTGTCACTCCGACCTGCACATGGCGCGCAACGAATGGGGTGTGAGCCGTTATCCGCTGGTTCCCGGTCATGAAATTGTCGGCCGGGTAGTGGCAACAGGTGACAACGTCACTAAATTTACGCCGGGTCAGACGGTCGGGGTGGGTGTCATGGTGGACGCCTGCGGCGACTGCCATTTCTGCCAGCAGCAGGAGGAGCAGTATTGCGAAGCTGGGTTTACGCCCACCTACAACGGCACCGATAAATATACCGGCAACAGCACCGTTGGCGGCTATGCGCAGCATCTGATCGCCGATCAACATTTCGTGGTGTCGGTCCCGGAAAACCTGCCGTTACAGGGGGTTGCGCCGCTGCTCTGTGCGGGTGTGACCGTCTGGTCGCCGCTGCGCCACTTCGGGGTTAAGGCGGGCGACCGGGTGGGTGTGGTCGGGCTCGGCGGACTGGGCCATATGGCGGTTAAGCTCGCCAGTGCGCTGGGTGCCGAAGTGACCTTATTTACCACCTCGCCAGAAAAAGGTGAGGATGCGCTGCGGCTCGGTGCGCGCAGAGTGGTGGTTTCACGCGATGCCGCGCAGATGGCCGCCTGTCAGACCTCGCTGGATATTATCCTCGACTGTGTGGCCGCGCCCCACGATCTGGACCCCTATCTCAACGCGCTGAAAACCAACGGTCAGCTGGTGCTGGTGGGGATCCCGGACCAGCCGCATCCGTCACCCAACGTCACACCGATGGTGTTCCGGCGGCTGAGCATCAGCGGCACCTCGATTGGCAGCATTCAGGAGACGCAGCAGATGCTCGATTTCTGCGGTCAGCACAACATCACCGCTGACGTGGAGATGATCCGCGGCGAAGAGATTGAAACGGCCTTTGCGCGCATGCTGACCGGTGAGGTGAAATACCGCTTTGTGATCGATATGCAGCAAACCCGCTGGTAAGGCGACAGGCCTGCTCTGAGAGCAGGCTTTTTTAGCGGTCGCAGAGATTATGTGAAAAGGCGTCGTGCAGGTCACGCCCGGCTTGCTTCATAGTTACAACATACTGTTAAGCAGATATGTTACGGCGACAGTCCAGCTACGGTGCTGATAGCGTCTGCCAGCCTCACCGGTCAGCCGCGGGCAAAAAAATACCCGGCTGGCGGGCCGGGCAGGTTGCTTTAATTTTCCGTTAATCCTGATGCTTCTCGGGTTTATCCGCATCCGCTTTATCGGCTTCACCTTTCTCCATGTCATCGTTTTCCGCCAGGTGTCTGAACGGCTTAAGCAGCTGAATATCCAGGATCACATAGACCATGGTGCTGATAAACAGCGAGATGACGCTGCCAAACACACCGCTGGTGGTGAAGGTCAGGTAGTTATAGATCACCAGCCAGGTCAGGCAGATAAACAGCGCAAGGGATGTCGAGAGATTGGCGACCGAGTAATTGCTGGTGCCGCTCTCCTGGGTGTAAGTCGCCTTAAACAGATTTCCAATCGAATATTTCTCCAGCACCAGAATCGTTCTCTCCCAGCGCCGCTGTTTATGTGCGCTGGCGCGGGTCAGGAAAACGTAGAGAATCGAGATAAAGAAGCCAGAGAAGGCGATCAGCACCGGAATCGCCTCCAGCGCATATTCGATGCTCTTATGCCCGCTGCCGGTGGTGCTGAGATCCAGCGTCAGCGAAGCACCCAGCGCGGCGTAAAGGAACAGAAACAGCAGCAGATAGGTCAGGCCGCGTTTCCAGTCAGCTTCGGCTTCGGCGTTTTTCTGCTGGATAGCCAGCTGAAGGGATTGCTGAATCTGTGCCGCCTCGGGCGAACCCGTTTCAATGGCGTTGCAGGGCGCAGCAAAGAAGCTGTGCATAAACAGCTCATCTTCTTTGTGAATAGTGATTTTCATCAGAGTCCTGTTTCGGGAGAAGAAAGTTGGCCTAGTTTAATCGGCATCGCCTGAATTAACAGTAACTTTGCCACTCAACTGCCAGCCCGCCGCTCCTGACCTCTCTGCAACAGATGATCATCGGCCATCACTCTCTCTCCGTGCTACTCTCCAGTAACTTAAACTGCTTAATCGCATCGTGGATGTTGTTGGTCTCCACGGTCGCAATACAGCGATCGCCACTGAACACATCATATCGGGCGTTACGCAGCTGAAACAGCAGATCTCTGCCGCGAAAATGTATGCGCTTTTGTTTTACACCAATGCCATGCCGCCGTAATAACGCCTGTGACAGGCGATCGGTTTCCTGGTTCATCTCTTCCGCTCCTCGGCAGTACGTGGTCACTGCCAGTTAACCTGATAAACATTAATTTTACATTAAGAGATACCCTTAATTTTGCCAGGGCTGTAGCGGACGTTGCAGCGACCTTTTTTGCATCGGGCAAAGCGATCAGGCTGCGATAAATTCCAGTTATTACGCTTTCGCGGGCGGAGATAGGGTACACTTGAGCAGATAATTTGCCACAGGAGATGACGCGATGAACGACAGGAAGATGATTTCAATCGATCAGTTCAATGCTGATGAACGACTGGCGGTAGAACAGACCTACAACGGGCTGGCGGAGAAATACCGTCAACGAACCGGCAAAGAGCCGGATAGTAAAAAGCAGAAAGAATTCAACAGCGAAGCGCGACAGCTTATCATGACCAGCAAGCTGGAGAAGGAGAAAGTGCTGGCTGAAAAGGCGAAGAAAAAACCGCTGCGTAAAAAAAATCCCTCTTCGCTGACCGCCAGTGAAGTAAGCGATTTCAGCTGGTCTGCCTCGGTTGCCAAAGGGCGCCGGTAATCCTCTGCCGCGCGAAATAATCACGCGCGCGGCATCCCCGCCAGAAGGCGCAAAATTTCCAGAAAAGCGTCTCTGAAAATCCACGCGCAGTAGAAACTTAAAATAAGAATATTCTTAAAATAAATTACCGCTGTGCAACATTTCCCGATAAACTGCCGTTACCCATTGCTGCTTCAGTCTGAAGATGAATTATTACACTCCTGATGATGCTCAACTGAAGTTGCGCTCGACACGCTTTGTGCGCCGCATGTTTGCGATGCGTCAGCTTGGCACATTTCTCTGTTTCCTGCCGATCCTGTCGGTGCTGATGGAGATGGGAAGGGGGGCCGGGCTGTGTGGTTTACTGTTTATCAATGCGTTTATCTGGCCTTACACCGCCTACCGGCTGGCACTGCGCTCACGCGATCCCACTGGCTTTGAACGCAAAAATCTGACGCTGGACGCCGCCTTTGGCGGGGCCTGGGTTGCGCTGATGGCGCTGAGCCCGTTTCCTTCTGTGATTATTATCGCGGTGCTGATCTCCGACCGCTATTCGGCCGGCGGCTGGGCGCAGTTAAAGTCGGCGTTGCAGGCCTTTATGCTGGCTTTTTTACTGGTGTGGGGAGTGGAGGGTGCGCCATTGCTGATCAACTTCAGTGCCCGCACGGTCTGGCTGACGCTGCCTCTGGCCAGCGTCTATCTGCTGGCGCTGAGTGTGGTGTCGCACCATCTTACCCTGAGCCTGCGACAGAAGAACCGTGAGCTTGAACGCATCGCGCTGATGGACCCCGGTCTGAAAATCCCCAATCGTCGCCTGTTTGAGCGGCGGCTGGAAAGTGAGTATCTGCGCACTCATCGTGGTGAGGGCAGCGCCTGGTTGATGCTGCTGGATGTGGATCACTTCAAACAGGTCAATGACACCTATGGGCATGAAGCCGGCGATTTTCTGCTGGCTGAGATCTCAGCCCTGCTGCGTGAAAGTGTTGGTTTAAAAGATATACCGGCCCGCTTCGGTGGCGATGAGCTGTGTGTCATCGTACGTGACGCGGATGAAAACAGCATCATGCTGCTGGCCGCGCAGATTAAGCAGCGTATTGCCCGGTTGCGACTGCCGGCCTCATCCACCTTTGAGTGTTCGGTCAGCATCGGTATTGCGCCCGCCAGCAGCGCCGCATCGATTCATGAATGGCTGAGAAGCGCGGATGAAGCGCTGTACCGGGTCAAGCGTACCGGCCGAAACGATGTGCATATATGGCGGGCCGCTACGCAGGAGTCCTGACTGCCGCCTGAGAGAGGATCTCAGGCGGGCTATTTATAGTGCGGCATACTCCCCGGTGCCCTCAGGCCACGGCGTCAGCAGATCATAGCCATCATCAGTCACGGCCACGGTGTGCTCCCATTGCGCTGACAGCGAGCGATCTTTCGTCACCACTGTCCAGCCATCCGACAGCACGCTGGTTCCCGCCTTGCCCGCGTTAATCATCGGCTCGATGGTGAAAATCATCCCCGCCTTCAGCGGCATTCCTTCACCTGGCGTCCCGTAGTGCAGTACCTGCGGATCGGTATGGTAAATCTCGCCCACGCCGTGACCACAATATTCCCGCACCACGGAAAAACCGGCCGCTTCCGCCACGCGCTGGATCGCCGCGCCCACGTCGCCCAGCGTCGCGCCCGGACGCACGGCTTTAATCCCGGCCACCATCGACTGGTAGGTGATTTCTACCAGCCGTTTAGCGCGAACTGATGGGGTGCCGACAAAGTACATCCGGCTGGTGTCGCCATACCAGCCATCTTTGATAATGGCGACATCAATATTGACGATGTCGCCATCCTTGAGTTTTTTGCTGGCGGGAATACCGTGGCACACCACATGGTTAACCGAGGTGCAGGTGGTGCGGGTATAGCCGTGATAGCCGATATTCGCTGGCGTCACCTTCAGTTCATTGACAATAAAATCGTGGCAGATATTGTCCAGCTCTTCAGTGGTGATGCCGGGGCGGACGTGCGGCGTGATCATCGCCAGCACCTGTGCCGCAGCTTCGCCAGCGGCACGCGCCATTTCAATCTCTGCTGCGGTATGAATTTTGACACTGTTCATGACACGTCTCCCTGTGCGGTGAGGCTCTCTTTATGGAGCAGATTGCGTATATCGGCGCTGCCTTCCAGCTCAAGCCGGATCAGCATTTGCGCCAGT
Source organism: Pantoea sp. C2G6 (assembly GCF_051336815.1). NCBI lineage: Bacteria > Pseudomonadati > Pseudomonadota > Gammaproteobacteria > Enterobacterales > Erwiniaceae > Pantoea > Pantoea sp. C2G6. The sequence goes on along the minus strand of NZ_JBGMNJ010000004.1, from coordinate 260,483 downwards.
TGATGCTGAGTCAGCTGCGGATAGAGTTCAGCCAGCATGCCAAGTTTCAGCCAGTGTTCTGCCTGTGCGTTAATTGAGCGGCTCATCGCCTGACTGGCGATACGCAGATTCTCATGCATCAGGTCGGAAATTTTTACGATGCCCATCTGAATCCTATATGAAACGTATATGTTTTGTATATAGGGTACGCCGGATTGCGACGGATGAAAAGAGATCAATGGTGGGGGAGTGAACAGTGCCTGCGGTTCAGCAATCGCTTAAACAAGGGCAGATAGCAGAGTGAGCGAGGCGGCTCAGGCGAGTCTGGGAGCTTTGTGCCGCCCGTTATCAGCGGGGGATCGTTATCATTAAGAGGTCACTACCGGCCATAATCTCCGCCGGTAATGACCTGTTATCATTCAGGTTACAACAGTAACGACCTTAGCCTATTGCTGCCCCTGCTGGCTTTTCTCAGCCTCTTTCTGTTTCTTCTTCGCCATGTGATGACCGACTGCGCAGCCTGCCGCGGCACCCGCCACGCCATGATGCGCAACGTGACCGGCTACGCCGCCCACCGCCGCTCCCTTCAGGCAGCCTGCGGCATTGGCCTGCATATTAACGGAAAGCAACAAACCCGTAGCCATAACAATAATCGATAATTTTTTCATCTATTTATATCCTGATAGTCAGAGTGCAAGGTGAAGCTCAACTCAGCATAGCGACTCTGGCGAGCAAAAATGGCCGGGGAAACAGGATAAAGACAGTTAGTTACCGGTGGTTACGCTTTAACGGTTAATAGCGCTTCCGGCCGGAAGCGCTTCAGGGGATCAGAAGGAGAGCGTCAGGCCAGCATAATAAGCCCGGCCAGGCTCGTTATAGGTGGACGCGCCCTCGGCTTCACGATAAAGCCGCTTATCCAGCAGATTGTTAATTCCGGCGTTGGCGCGCAGGTTTTTAGTGATGTCGTAATTGAGATTCACGCCAAATAGCGAATAGGCACCTACTTCGAGGTTTGACAGGCCAGCACTCCCCTCGGTACGCGACTCCGCATAGTGACGCGGTTTCTGTCGGCCATAGAGTGTCCAGTTGAGACTGGCTGAAACATCCTGCGTAACCTGCCAGTCCAGCATTGTGTTAAGCGTATATTTCGGAATAATCGACAGCGGATTGCCGCTCTCTTTATCTTTTGACTGAATCATATAGGTCGCGTTGGTCCGCCATTCAAGCGTATCCGTTACCAGCGGAATAGTGACGTTCCCCTCCAGACCCTCCACCACCGCTTTGCCGCCGTTACTCCATTGCAGGATGTTATAGCCATTCGAGGCATAGCCCAGCACCTCGGTCCCGGCGACGATTTTGTTTTTGTAATCATTGCGGAACCAGGTCAGCCCGGCCACATAGCCATTCTCACTGTACTCAACTCCCAGCTCTTTGTTGACGCTGATTTCGGGGTCAAGATGTTGATTACCCAGCAGATAGCAGCTGCCGCGTGTGACATTGATCGGACAGCCATTACCACGGGTCGCCAGCAGATAACCTTCGCTTGACTGATAAAGGTTAGGCGCTTTGAACGCCCGGGCGATCCCCGCTTTCAGGGTGAAATGCTCTGCCAGGCCCTGAGAAAGATTCAGCGACGGACTCCAGTTCGCGCCGAAAGTGTCGTGATAATCCACGCGCAAGCCGGGGATCACTTCGGTGCTATCCGTTGCGGCAATGTTGTCTTCTATATAGAGCGAACTGAGGGTGGCGCTGTTTTTGCTGGTGCGGCCACCCGCGTTGCCGCTGATGTCACCAATGGTGACGCCCGGTGCGCTGGTGCCGTTCATTGACTGAGGATCGTTCAGCTCATCACGGTTCCATTCACCTCCCAGCGTAATGGTCTGCTCACGCAGCAGCGCCAGCGGGAAACTCACTTCACCCGCTGCCCGGTAACTCTCAAAGCGACTGGTTGAGAAGCTGTTGCTGTTAATCCGCCCTTCAGCGGAGCCTGCGGTACCTTCGTTCAGACGGGTGTTATTGGTTTTTTCATAGTTGAACGACAGTTTTGACTGCCCCCAGTCCCAGATCCCGTTATGGACAACACCATAGGTCTGACGATAGAGGCGGTTAGTCTCTGAGCCATCGAGAGACTGAATCAGTGCGTTATTTGCACCGTTGCTGTACTGCGTATCACCGGCATAGATATTGCCCTGACGGCTGTAGCCGTAGCTGAAATCGACGATCTGCAACGGCGTGATCTTCCAGGAGATCACGCTGTTCATATCTTTGTTGCGCACGCCTTCGCGTCCGGCGGCGGCTGAGCCGTTCTGCGACTGATTGATGTCAAAAGCATCGCTATCGGTTTTGTTGATGTTGCCGTAGAGCCGCATGGTCAGGGCGTCGCCCGCCAGCGGACCACTCAGGTTAACGTTGGCCCGGCGTGTCGCGCCTTCTTTATCATCTTCCGGCTGGTTGGTGAAGAGCGACAGCGATCCGTGCCACTCATTGGTAGGACGGCGGGTGATGATATTAACCACGCCGCCAGCCGCACCAGACCCGTAACGGGCTGCCGCCGGACCGCGGATCACCTCGATCCTTTCCACCATTTCCGCTGGCACCCAGTTGGAATCGCCGCGTGAATCGCGCTCACCACGCCAGCTGTAGCGCACAGAGTTGCGCGACGTGGCCGGTACGCCATCAATCAGGATTAGGGTGTTCTCCGGGCCCATGCCACGAATATCGATTTGTCGATTATTACCGCGCACGCCGTTGGCACTGTTCCCGGTCAGGTTAACGCCAGGCATTTTACGGATGATGTCGGCGAGGTCGTTGACCGGCGGATTTTTCTCTATGTCCTGAGAGGTGATCACCGAAACGCCGGGCTGCTGCTTTAACTCCTGTTCCGCCGTGACCAGCATAGTCTGGTCATCAGCCAATTGTTCCGTCTCTTGCAGATCCGCGCCGTCAGCGGTAGCGCTCAGGAGTCCAGCCAGCAGCAGCGCAGCGGGGCGCTTTGAGACACGCATGGTTACATTCACTTAGACAATCTCCCTGAAGTATTAAGGTATGTAAGTAAATGCGTATGATAATGATAATAGTTATCATTGTATATAGCATTGAGTCGCTATCGCGCTTCTCTGTCGCAGAACCCTTTAACTCTTCTGCCAGGGATTAAAATCGACCCGGCCAGAGGAAATTTTATTTCCCCGGCAAACACCCTGAAACTCCGTCAGATTTTCTCAAAACGCGGTAATGTGACTCCAGACTTAATAGGTCTGGAGTCACAGCCTGTCAGCCGCTAAAATGGCCCGCTTTCAGGTCAGAGAAGGGATGGTTGTGTCAGCAGATTTAACAGTAACCGCCGCGCGCTCAGCGCATGTCGGCCGCCATGTGCTGGCCTGGCTGGATCAGGTTAAAGCCGCCACGCTGGGTGAGCTGGATAATTTTGGTGATGAAGGCTCGGTCGAGCAGGTGATGAAGGTCTGGGTGAAATTGTCGTTGCTGGTGAGTCGGCGGCGGCCAGAGATCGCGGTTTCATCGCTGCTGAAACATGTGCTGCCGACTATTGGTGCGCAACCGCTGAAAACTCTGAACCGCCTGCGGCTGAACCGTCTCTATAACACCCTGATTGCCGACGGGAAAAAAGAGGAGGCGCGACGGGTATTTGCGCTGACCAAACAGTTTCTGGCCTGGGCCGAGATGCAGGGGTATCTCGATCACTCGCCCATCGCCTCCATGAAAAAACGTGACGTCGCCGGTCGCGCTACGCCACCGCGCAGCCGACAGCTGACCGACGCGGAAATCTGGGTGTTCTGGCACGGACTGGATAACTGGGCGTTATCGGAGCAGGCGCGCTGGGCGCTACGGCTCTGTCTGGTCAGCGCCCGGCGGCCCGACGAAATCGTGCAGGCGCAGAAGTCGGAGTTTGATCTGCAATTAGGATTGTGGATGCAGGGCACCCGCAATAAATCGCAGCGGGAACATGTGTTGCCGATTTCGCCCCTGATGCGGCAGTGCATCCTGGCGTTGCTGGACGCCGCCGAGCCCGATTCGCCGTGGCTGGTGCCCGCACCGCGCGATTCCCAGCAGCCGTTATCAAAAGGGGCGCTGAATCAGGCGCTGCGCCGGATGATCCGCGCGCCACGCGGCTTAGGGCTGGAAGCCTTCACCCCGCGCGACCTGCGCCGCACCGCCCGTTCCAAACTCTCGGCGCTCGACACACCGAATGATGTCGCGAGGAAGATCATGAACCATGCGCTGGAAGGGATCGACCGGGTCTACGATACCCATGACTATCTGAGCCAGATGCGCAGCGCCATGGATACCTTTTCCGCGGCCATTGAAGAGATTATCAGCAGCGAAAGTTATCATCTGCTGCGACATCGCTATGATGGTGAGACGTTAACCCTGAGCGATCTCTCTATCATGGCGATGTCACGCTGACGCTGTCAGAAGTGGTAACGCAGCCAGGCAAAGTAAACGTTGCCGTTGTTGTGGGTGCCTGGGATATAGGTCATCTGAAAGTCCAGCGCGCCATAGCCGATGCCCGCCAGCGGCAGCACCGCCGGGACCGGAATATACTTCCAGTTATCACGGGCAGTGACACCCGCCGTATAGCCTACGCCCCAGTGAAACGCCTGATCCTTCAGCGGACGCCAGGTGGCTACCCAGCCATAGCCGCCAAAGGGTTCCCATTTATTAAAGGAATCCTTGAAGGCCATCAGGTAGATGCCGTTCCAGTTACCTTTTTCATCGTAGCGGGAGATGCCGCCGCCCGCGCCCCAGGGACGTTCGTTATATTTATCAATATGTTCCCGGTCATAGGTGGCGCGGTTGTGCCAGGTGATGGCGGGAAGATAGAAGTCATAACCATCCGGCTGTTGCCATGTGGTGGCGACCTTGTTGCTAAAGTCATCCCATCCCGTACGAATACTCTGTGAAACAGTGCCGGCCTGGGCCGGACAGACACTACAAACGGTCAGGGCAACCATCAGCGCGTTCAGAGTTGTTGTTCTGCGCATGTGCGATTTCCTGTGATAACTGGTGTTAAATAATGAAATAAAGTGCGAAGTCGCACATTATGGCATAAAAACAGGCAACTTTAGCTCAATGAGCGGTCTCTGCGCTTTTTTTTTAATTATTAAAATCAACTGAATTTATCCGCCTGCACCGCTCCTGATCCCACGGATAACCTCCGGCTGTTTTCTTCTTTTATTGCCGCTGATACGCCCATCTGGCCTGTCGCACAGCGCAGCAGACACTTTCCTGAAAAAATTCGCATAGTTTGCTGACAAATTGTTGCAATGATAATAGTAATGCGTATATTTCTCATTTGTTTTAAATAACTCTTCACACCCGCGCAGAGACGCTCAGGGAAAAGTTTCTGGTTCCTCAAACCATAAGCAGGGCAGCGATGTCCGCAGGGAGCATGGTCGTGACAGTGGCAAGATAAATCATAAAAAAGATTGAGGAATTAATGCGCTCTTTCACTATTCAGCCCTCCGGGAACAGGGGTGCGCCGCGCCCACTCCGCTACTCCTTACTGGCGACGCTTGTTGCCTCATCGCTGGTCCACAATGTCGCGAAGGGGGCCGATCAGACCATGACCGTCAGCGCCTCCGCCAGTGAAGCCGTCAGCTCCTCAGCTGAAACGGATTACAGCGTGCCGCTGACCCGCGCCGGTACCAAAATGCTCGGCACGGTGCGTGATGTGCCGCAGTCAGTCAGCATCGTCAGCAAGCAGCGCATGGCCGATCAGCAACTCCAGTCGCTGAACGATGTGCTCTCCAGCACCACCGGCATCCACGGCATCAGTAGTGATATGGATCGAACCAGCTACTATGCGCGCGGCTTTATGATCGATAACTATATGGTCGATGGCATTCCCACCGCCTTTGCCGCGCGCTGGAACCTCGGCGATGCGCAGACGGATATGGCGCTCTATGAGCGGGTGGAAGTGGTGCGCGGCGCGACCGGGCTGTTAACCGGGCCCGGTAATCCGTCAGCCGCGGTTAACATGGTGCGCAAACACGCAGAGAGCAAAGAATTCGGCGGGACGCTCTCCGCCAGCTACGGCAGCTGGAATAAACAACGCTATGTCGCCGATCTCTCCGCTCCGCTCAGTGAGTCGGGCAAGGTGCGCGGACGAATGATCGCTGGCTGGCAGGATAACAACAGTTTCATCGAGCGCTACGGTGCAAAGAAGCAGTTTATCTATGGCGTGGTTGACGCCGATCTGACCGACGCCACCACGCTGTCGGTGGGCTATGAGTTCAGTCAGGTGAATACCGACGGCACCATGTGGGGCGGCGCGCCGCGCTGGTACACCGATGGCACGCAGATTCACAGCCGCCGTGGTTACAGCACCGCGCCAGACTGGGCCTACAACGATAAAGAGAACCGTAAACTCTTTGTGAATCTGAAGCAGGATTTCGACAACGGCTGGAACATCACGCTGAACGGCACGCACAACGAGATGCGGCTGGACAGTAAGCAGCTCTATCTTGATGGCTTTTTCGATCGCAACAGCGGGGCGGGTTACTCCTCTTATGCGAACTATCCGGTGGTGGGCGGCACCGGCTACAACACCGGTAAACGCAAAGTCGATGCGGTGGACGCATTCGCCAGCGGCCCATATCAACTTTTGGGTCGCCAGCATGAGCTGATGGTGGGGGTTAATTACAGTCGCCAGGATAATAAATATTTCAGCACCTTTGAGAACATCTCTTCGGCGTCGCTGGGTAACTTTAATGATTTCAACGGTGACTATCCTGAATCCGCCTGGACGCCGCGCCAGCCGGCCAGCGACACGCAGTTGGTTCGTCAGAAATCGACCTACATGGCGACCCGCCTGTCGCTAGCCGATCCGCTGCACCTGATTCTCGGCGCGCGTTACACCAACTGGGATCGTGAAACACCGGGCGGCGAAATGGAGAAAAACAACGTTACCCCTTACGGCGGTCTGATTTATGACTTTGCGGAAAACTGGTCTGCCTATGCCAGTTATACCTCGGTGTTTCAGCCGCAGGATTACCGCGACGTCAGCGGAGCCTATCTGTCGCCGGTTATCGGTAAAAACTACGAAACGGGGTTGAAAGCGGACTGGATGGACAGCCGCTTAACCGCCTCGATTTCGCTGTTCCGCACTGAACTGGATAACGTTGGCGAAGCCACGACCCAGACGGTTCAGGGGTCAGGCGATGTCGCCTATATTGGCCGTAAAGGTGTGGTAAGTCGTGGTGTGGAATTTGAGGTCAATGGCGCCTTAACCGACAACTGGCAGCTGACCTTTGGCGGCTCGCGCTACATTGCGGAGAACCGCGATGGCAGCACCTTCAATCCGCAACTGCCACAGACCAGCTTTAACCTGTTCAGCAGTTATCGCCTGCCCGCGCTGCAACAGCTGACGCTGGGCGGTGGGGTGAACTGGCAGACCCACGTCTGGACTGATGTAGGCGGCCCGGAAGGCAATGGCGTCTGGCGCGCGCGTCAGGGCAGCTATGCGCTGGTCGATCTGTTTGCCCGCTATCAGGTGAACAAAAATCTGTCGTTACAGGGCAACCTGAATAACCTGTTCGACAAAGAGTATGACACCAACGTAGCCAGCTCAGTGGTCTATGGCGAACCGCGCAACGTTTCGGTCACCGCCAGCTACACCTTCTGAGGATCACTGCCGCGCAGACCCGCTTTTCAGAGCAGGGATGGGTTAACCGGGCGAAAAAAAAGCCCTGCCAGCGTGGCAGGGCTTTATCACGTCAGAGAGGGCATCAGGCTAATGCGGCGGCTATCCTGCGGTTCAGCGTTTCACTGATCGTTTCCACATAGGGCTTGATATTCTGCGCGTTGCGCTCGGCGGCCGGAATCTCTATCTGGAAGCGATCGGTAAGGGTGCCGGGCGTCCCGGTCATCAGCAACACGCGATCGCTGAGCATCACCGCCTCTTCTACATTGTGTGTGACCAGTACCATCGCCTTTGTTTTAATTTTCCGCGCCTGCCATAAGCTCATCAACTCCTGACGTAACTTATGGCCGGTATAAATATCCAGCGCTGAGAAAGGCTCGTCCAGTAATAACAGTGCCGGTTCCACCGCCAGCGCACGGGCAAAGCCAATCCGTTGCCGCATACCGCCGGACAACTCTTTTGGCCAGGCGTCCGCGTAACCGGAAAGACCAATCAGATCGATCATATCCACGGTCCGGCGTTTCACCTCATCGACAGGCAGTCCCTGCGCCTCTAAGCCAAAGGCGATATTGCCCGCCACGGTGAGCCAGGGGAACAGTGCAAATGACTGAAAGACCATACTGGCGTCAGGACAGGGCCCGGTGACGGGCAGATCGTTACACACTACCGAACCGAATGTCGGCGCTTCCAGCCCGGCCATAATGCGCAACAGGGTGGATTTGCCGGAGCCCGACCGCCCCAGCAGCGCCACGATCTCATTTTCATGGACGTTGAGGTTAATATTTTCCAGCACCTCAACGCTCTGCTTCCGATCGCGGCAAAAGGATTTAGCGACGTTTTTGATTTCTAACACAGGATGTAAATTTTTCATGGTTCATGCTCTCTGAAATAGTTTTCTGAACGATCAGTCAAATTTGAAGCGGGTTTCGGCATAGCGATAGAGCGGCTGCCAGATAAAAATCACGCACAGGGCAACCATGAAACACATGGCGAGACAGCCGAGTGCCGCTTCAGGATTGAGTCCGGCGTCGGTGGTGGTGGAAATAAACGCGCCCAGCCCTTCGGTCTTCAGGGTCACGCTTCCCCAGTTAAGAACTTCAGCCGCGATAGCCGCGTTCCACGCCCCGCCCGCGGCAGAGATAATCCCGGTGACGATATAGGGGAAAATGGCCGGCAGAATATATCTGGTCCACCACATGATCCCGCCGACCCGGAACATCCGGCTGACATCGACCATCTGGCCAGGGATCATCGACGCACCAGCAATAACGTTAAACAACACATACCATTGCGTACCCAGCATGATCATCGGGATGGTCCAGCCATTCAGATCCTGATGTGAGGTCAGCAGAATGACGGTAATAATCGGATAAAAGACGTTGGACGGAATGGCCGCCATAATCTGAATAACCGGCTGGAACAGACGGACCAGATTGGGTCGCAATCCAATCCAGACACCCAGCGGGGTAAAAATCACAATGCTTAACAGCATCGCGGCGATAACCCGGCCCGCCGTCAATCCCATCCAGGCGGGCAGGTCCGGTAAGTACTGTAATGGCAGGTAGTGCCACAGCCAGTGACCGAAATAGAGGCAGCTCACCGCGATAGAGAGATACCACAAACCTGACCAGAGCCAGTTCAGGGTCGCCAGCGCGGTAAACAGGCGATCCAGTTTCAGGCGATACCAGGCTTTTGGCAGCACAAACAGCCAGAAATGACTTAACAGCGCGCAGAGTTTTCCCAGAAGATGGCCGGTGGCGGAATTCGCCAGGCAGGTGTAGAACCAGGAAGCGGGCTTTTTGCTGTCAGTGCTATCTTCATATTTGAGCTGGCTGGCGTAGCGCACCAGCGGGCGGAACAGCAGTTGATCAAACAGCACGATGTTAATCACCAGCGCGAGCACGCCCCACAGCACCGCATGAACGTTACCCTGATCGATGGCGCAGCCAATCCAGGAGCCGACGCCCGGCAGATTGACGCTGTTGTTGCCGATAGTCAGCATTTCAGAGGCGATCAGCGCAAACCAGGCGGCAGACTGGGAAACCATGGTGTTCCACAGCAGGCCGGGGACGGAGTAGACAAACCCCACCCGCCAGAAGCGCTGCCAGGGATTGGCGCGAAAGGCGACGGCGGCTTCGTTCAGCTCATCGGGCACTACCCGCAAAGTCTGATAGAGCGTCAGCATCATATTCCATGCCTGTCCGGTAAAGACGGCGAAGATGGCCAGCCCTTCCAGCCCCATCACGCTGTGCGGATAGAGTCCGAGAAAGAAAGCGGTGGTAAAGGTCAGGAAGCCGACCAGCGGCACCGACTCCATAAAATTCACGAACGGCAATATGACTCTGCGCATCGCCAGGAATTTCGCCGCCAGCACACCAAATATCAGCGTAAAGATCATCGAATATATTAAACCGATGCCTAAGCGCATAGTGGTCCGCAAGGTATAGTAGGGCAGTAAATGGTAATCAAGAGCCAGATCAGGCAGCGACTCACCGTTAAAATAGAGATGCATTCCCTGCCAGCCATAAATAAACGCCGCCAGCAGTGAGGCCAGAATAGCGATGACGATTATATCGTTCAGGGCAAGTTTATTCCTGATGGAATTATTTTTCGCTTGCTGCATAAATTAAATCCTCGAAGAGCCTGTTCCATAAGCGGCTCAGCAGAAAAGATCACAATGCGCAGAGATAAACCGCGCGTTGCGAAAGAGAGAATTATTATCTCTGACACCACCTGAAAAAAAAGCCGGTTACTGAGCTTCACGCTCAGGTGGCGTCCGATGTCTGAAGACACTCTTTTCCCTATGGAAGAAGAGTATCTATATGTGATTTGATGGCGCGCTGGCGATTGTTTATCAGCTGTTTTTTCAGTGATAAAAACAGGCGGCGCAGCGCTGATTTCAGCGTCACCCTCTCCGCTGCGGATTCACGCCGGGCCGAATCACAGGCAGAGGAGAAAGGCATCATATTGATTGAAGAAGGCAGATATAATAATTTAAAAAACATAGTTCACCCCGACACGTTATGTATCGATATAAAGATAATCACGCCCTGTGGGTGGGCATGGTGAGCTGATTATCTCTATCGATCATTGTCGGGAGATAATCAGGGTTAAGTTGTTCTTCCCGAAGGAGGTTCATCGTTAAACATACTGATCCTCATCTGCTGTTAATTTATATTCATGCACACAGTACCACAGCGAAACTAAACACAATCTACACCAGCGCGCTATTTAACCAGCGGGTTAGCGGAGTCCATAAAATTTAAAATTCTGAGGTGAGGGGACTGGCAGATCTTTTTTTTCGCTGAACCTGAAAACTCAATATTATCCTTTGCTGTTGCGGCCCGGGTGTTGCACCAGCGTTATTAAAGTTTGTGGGGCAGGCGGTTGAAAAATTTCTGCTGCTCAGATAGTCACTCTGAAGTCAGCAGGAAGCGTGACCGTACTGCGTTCGGGGAACTGAAGATCATTACCCTGAACGCAGCACTTCACTTTAAAATGGACCTTCCCGCCGTTGATGTTGGGCCTCGCCGCGGGAACTGGCGCTTTAAATAAGCCCTTTGTCAGTAAACGTCATGCGTGTCGCGTCATTCAAATCCATGTTTTTCAAGGCGTCCGGTTTTACCCAGATAATCTCCTGAAATTCCTCGTTGAATGTGATTTGTCTGTTGGCACTGACGCAATCAAAGATGAGATAAATCATATAAATCTCTTCTGTGGTGCCATCTGAATAGGTTTTGGTTCTGACATCATCACGAAATGTCCACGGCTGAATCGCCGTCAATTGTAATTCCGGGCCTAACTCCTCACTGATTTCCCGCCTGAGTGCAGCTTCAATGGTTTCGCCAGGCTCCATTCCGCCACCGGGTAGCGCCCATTGTCCTGGGAAGACGCCCCGATCTGAGGCCATTTTACACAGCAAATATTCACCCTCATTCTGAATAACCGGGCACACGATGACTCTCTGTCGCATTGCTGATCCTTTTTGCTGTTGAGTGTTTGCTTAGGCTGCATTAACGGGCTTTACCCGTTGCCATATTACTGGCCGCCGAGTATAGCCATACTGAAAACAGGGTTATCGGTCAGCGATCACGTTCCGATGCAGGAGCAAAATAGCGCTGACAGCGCCCTTGCGGTAGCCGGGCTGCTCTGTCAGCGACGTTATTCCCCGCCCGGCACTCAGCGGCGGCGCTGACTTTCACGCAGGAAAGCGATCACCAGGCCCAGCCACAGCAGGCCGCAGAAGAGATTGATCAGGCTGAAACCGCCATTGCCGTAGCGGAAGTAGGCCGCTTTGGTCGCTTCAATGCCCAGCGCGATCACCAGAATACTCACCATGCCCAGCATGGCGGCCACGCTGCCTTTGCCAGCCTGGCTGGAAAAAAGCGTCATGCGGTAGAGTCCGGCGCTGACCAGCCCGGTGCCGAAGCCGTAAAGGCTAAGCCCGGCGGTCAGCCACCCGTAACTGTGCGGATCGACCAGGGTGGCGGTTGCCGCTATCGCCAGCCCGGCGATCACCGGCCCGATGCCGAGGCGTATCGGTTGCTCAATCGGCAGACGGCCCGATAACCGGCCCAGCGTCAGGTTGCCCGCAATCATCGCGGCAAACACCGGCAGCTGTAACAGCGCATAGCTGATGCGACTCAGCCCCGCATCCTGGATCAGGATCACCGGCGACAGCGCCACCCATGCCAGACAGGGAACGGTCACCAGGCCGATGGCCAGCGAGCCGCCTGTCACCTGACGATCCCGCAGCAATGCCGCGTAGCCGCTGAGAATGGACCTCAGCGACAGCGATTTCTGCCGGTCGCCCGCGGTTTCGGGCATGGCATACCACAGACCGGCCAGCGCCAGCGCTGTCAGTGCGCCAAACAGCCAGAACAGAGTGCGCCACTCGCCCACCGCAAGAAACGCCGCGCCCGCCAGCGGACCGGCCAGTGGGGCCAGCAGCGCCACGTTCGCCATCAGCGCCATCATCTTAATACTCAGCGACTCGGTGAACGCCTCCTGTACCGTGGCATAGCCGACCGCACCGATAAAGCAGAGGCTGATGCCCTGCATAAACCGCAGCAGGACAAACTGCTGAATACTTTCGACCCAGTGGGTCGCGACGCAGGAGAGCATAAAAAAGGCCGCGCCACAGAGCATCACCGGACGCCGCCCGATGCGATCAGAGAGCGGACCAAGCAGCCATTGCAGCAGAATGCCCCCGGCCAGATAGGCGGTCAGCGAGGTGGAGACCCACTCCGGTCCGACCCTGAACTCAGCCGTGACCAGCAGCATACCGGGCTGGATCATGTCATGGGCGAGGTAAGTCACCAGCTCAAATAACACCAGCGAGAGAGGAAAGATCAGATGCCGGCGGGTGAGTTGCGCCGCCGGTTGAGAAAACATCATGATGAGAACCCTTAAAAAAAGCGGCCGCCGCAGCGACCGCATCACAAACAGCCAAGGCTAGCGCCAGCGGGCGATTGGGTTGTCCAGCGTCCCGGCGAACTTCAGGTTTTCGGCGGGATCGGCAAGATTGATCATCTGCTGATTATTCGCCAGTTGCAGCCGGTTCAGACAGGAGCGGGTAAAGGTCGGCGCGAAAATGTCATAGCGAGCGAACTTATCCGCTAACTGCGGATGCGCCTGCTGGTAGCTTTTCACGCACTGCGCCACCGACTGCCAGAACTCCTCTTCCGGCAGCGTTTCTGAATGGTGCAGAATCGCGCTGATAAAGCGGAAGATACAGTCAAACACATCGGTAAAGATCGACAGCAGCTTGAGGTTTTCCGGCACATCCACCGCCAGCCGCTGCACCCCTTCCGGCAGCACCGCGTCCGGGTCCATCACCGCGATCTCTTCGCCAATATCTTTCATAAAAGCGCTGACCGGCACGTTATTCTCCAGCAGCATGATCAGGTTCTCCCCGTGCGGCATAAACACCAGGTCATGCAGATAGAAACAGTGCAGCAGCGGACTGAGATAGCACTCCAGATAGCGCTCTACCCACTGTTTCGCCGACAGGCCAGAGTCGGCGATCAGCGCGGGCAGCAGCGCCTGCTGATGGTGATCGACATGCAGGAAGGACGCCATGGTCATCAGCCGCTGGCCCGGTTGCAGGCTGGCCGCAGGATTATCGCGCCACAGCGCGGCAAACATCTTTTTATAGGCGGAGTCGCCGCTGATCGCCTGTTCATAGTAGCGGTTGTGATAGCCGACCGCGGCCACCTCACGCAGGATGCGGAAATCGCAGCGCTTCAGCCACGCATCTCCGGCCACCAGCTGCGCCAGCCACTGGTTTATCGCGGGAGTGGTCGCCATATAGTAGGGCGACAGGCCGCGCATAAAGCCCATGTTCAGCACCGACAGGGCGGTTTTCACATAGCGCTTTGAGGGCTGGCTGCGGTTGAAGAAGGTGCGGATAGACTGCTGCGCCTGATAGGCATCCCCCCCAAAGCCCAGCCAGACAATATTGTGACTGGCAATATCCGCCGCGAACACCGTCAGCAGCTTGTTCTGCCACTGCCACGGATGGACCGGCATCAGGATATAGTCCCCGACCGCCAGCCCTTTACCGAGCAACTGGGTATGGAACTGCTCCAGTGTCGCCTCACCCAGCTCATCGCGCATCAGCTGTTCATAGCTGAGATCGCTGAGGCTGGAGAAATGCGCATTGCGGCGGTGAACCGCTACCCAGCCGAGGTGGACCGGGTTGGCGGCTTCCGGGGCGTAAGCCAGATAGTCACGCGCGTCAAAGCCGATGCGCCCGTTATTGGCGACAAAGCAGGGATGCCCCTCGGTCATCGCCGCTTCCACCGTCTGAAAATCAGCTGACACCAGCGCCTGACTGTCGGGATTGTTCTTCTGTAGCTTGTAGACGCTGCTACAGAGGGTGCTGCTGATCTCCTCCATGTAAGTTGCCAGCAGCGTCTGAGGGATGCCGATCTCTGCTTTGAATTCGACGATAAACTGCAACGCATCCAGCGGCAGCGCGTGTCCGTTCTCCTGCTTGTGCAGTGAGGCAACATCAATGTCCCAGTGATCCAGCGCCAGCCGCGTCGCCCGGAAGTGATAGCTCGCCTCACCGCCCGGCACCGCCAGCCGGTAGCTGCCGTCGTCACTCTGCTGCGGAGTGATGATTTTTTCGTGCGAGAACTCGGCGAGGGCTTTGCGGATCAGCAGACGGTTAGCCTGCGCCCAGTGGTCGCCCGTCAGATGCGTGCCGTCCAGCAGTGAAGAAGGGGTGTTCATAGTCTGCGACTCCTGCAATAACGCATGTTGATAATCTTCCCGCTGGCAGAAGGCCAGCCAGGCGGTTTTATGGCCCATGTCGATGGTGTGCTGATAACGGAAACCGGCGCGTTTATTCAGCCGGTGGATTTTGTCGTTGCGCACATCCGGCTCGACCACCACGCGGCGCACCTCTGGCCGACTGAACAGGTAGTCCATCACCAGGGTAAAGACCTGCCAGCTGAAGGCCCGGATCGGCTGACTGGCGGGCGCAATCAGAATGTGCATGCCGTAGTCATCCGGTGCGGCAGGGTAAAATTTGCCGACCTCATCGTTACAGGCGCGATAGCACTCAATCAGGCAGATCGGCTGCCCGTCGCAGCAGCCAATCAGCGCCGCGTGCGGATCGGCGGCGGTCAGCGTCTGATAAAAGTCAGCCACCTGACTCAGACTCTGCTGCTGCATTCCCCAGAAGCGGGCGTAATCGCGCGTGACCCAGCTGTGGATCAGTGGCGCATCCTCGGGGCGCATCGCTCTGAGGGTAAACAGCCCCGCCGGACGGGTGGCGCTGAACAGCGTTGGTGTTGGTGAATTCATCTCAGCGCTCCGATTTAGCCGGGAAGGTCTGGAAGGCGATCTGCCGCTCGATGGGGTAGATCTCCCGTCCGGTCAGTTCGCGTAACAGCACCGAGTTGCGGTAGCAGGCCATGCCGAGATCGGGCGTGACAAAGCCGTGGGTATGCAGCTCCGCGTTCTGGACGAAGATCTGATTGTGGTAGTCGATGCTGTAGTTACGCTGAACGTCGTAACGCCCTTTCTCATCCCAGCGCAGTCGCTGGGTGATGCCCTCCAGGAACATCGGCGGGCGATAGTGGTAGCCGGTCGCCATCACCAGCCCTTCGGTATAGCGGGTAAAGGTGCAATCCTGCTCCTCCTGATGCAGCGTGAGTTCGAATTTCCCCTCCGGCAGCCAGCGCATCGCGGTCAGAGCAGAGTGGGTAAAGAGGTTAACGTCCAGCTCTCCGTCGAGCTGTTTGACATACATCAGATCGTAAATCTCGTTGATCAGGCTGCTGTTGATCCCCTTATAGAGATTTTTGTGTTTTGCGTTCAGCTCATCGCGGGTGGTGGCGGGCAGGGCGTGGAAATAGTCGACCCACTCCGGCGAGGTCATCTCCAGCGTCAGTTTGGTGTACTCCAGCGGATAGAAACGCGGTGCGCGGGTGATCCAGTTGAGCTGATAGCCAAAGCGATCGATGTCGGTCAGCAGGTCGTAGTAAATCTCCGCCGCGCTCTGGCCGCTGCCGAGCACGGTGATGGAACGCTTCTGCTGCAACTCCGCTTTGTTCACCAGATAGTGGCTGGAGTGGGTCAGGCGCTGCCGGTGCGGCTGGCTGCACGCCGGCATCCAGGCGGTGGGACCGGTGCCGAGGATCAGATGGCGCGCGAGGTAAGTTCGCGGCTGATGGCTGACGGTGTCAGTCACCTGCACACGATAGACCCCGGACGCCTCATCGTAGCTGACATCATCGACGTGGCTGTTCCAGCGCAGATTAGAGAGGCGCGAACTGGCCCACTGGCAGTAGTGGTTATACTCTTTGCGCATCAGGAAGAAGTCTTCCCGGATATAAAAAGAGTAGATTTTGCCCTTCTGCTTCATGTAGTTAAGCAGGCTGTAGGGACTGGTGGGATCGGCCAGCGTCACCAGGTCAGCCATAAACGGCGTCTGCAAATGGGCGTTATCCAGCATCATGCCGGTGTGCCAGTCAAATCCCGGATTCTCATCCAGAAACAGACCATTCAGCCCCTCAACCGGCTCACTCAGGCAGGCCAGGCTCAGGTTGAACGGGCCAATGCCGATGCCAATAAAATCGTAAACAGGATTCGTCATTTCAGCGTCCTCACTGCTTCGCCGCGCTCAGCGCAGAGGCCCGGACCTGCTCGCGGCCATAATGCGCAATCAGCCCGATGACCTCTTCAAGATCGGCGGCGGTGGTGGTGGGATTTAACAGGGTAAATTTCAGATACTGGCGGCCATCGACTCTGGTACCGGCAATCACGGCATTACCGGAGCGGAACAGCGCTTTGCGGATCGCGGCGTTGATCTCATCACACTGCGCCTCGCTGGCGTTTTTGCCCGGTACATAACGGAAAATCTGGGTGGTCAGTTCCGGCGCGTGCAGCACCTCGATCGACGGATGGGCGCTTAACAGCTGGTGGGCGGTCTGGGTCAGCTGCAACAGGCTATCGAAAGCGTCGCCCAGCGCGGCCGGACCCATGATCCGCAGCGTCAGCCACATCTTCAGCGCGTCGAAACGGCGGGTGGTCTGAATGCTTTTATTAACCAGATTGGGCGTGCCCTCCTGCTGGGCGCTGAGCGGATTCAGGTAATCCGCATGGTGCGTGACATGCCGGAGATTCTGGCTGTCACGCACGAAAAAGGCGCCGCAGCTGACGGTCTGGAAGAAAGATTTGTGGTAATCGACCGTCACCGAATCGGCCAGCTCAATACCGTTGAGGCGGTCGCGATGCTGTTCAGAGACCAGCAGCCCGCAGCCATAGGCGGCGTCGACGTGCATCCACAGCCCGTAGTCGTCACAGAGTCGGGCGATGGCTGGCAGCGGATCGATACTGCCAAAGTCGGTAGTGCCGCTGGTGGCGACCACCGCGATCGGGATCAGCCCCTCATCACGGCAGCGCGCAATCTCCTGCGCCAGCTGCTGCACATCCATGCGGTAATCTTCATCATGATCGATGGCAATTACCGCGTCATAGCCCAGCCCTAAAATCGCCATCGATTTCTGGATGCTGAAATGGCTGAGTTTTGAGGTGAACACCCGCCATTTCGGGGCGCTCTCCGGCAGGCCGCGCTGTTTAATCAGGTGCCCCGGATGATGCGCCGCACACCAGCTATCGCGCGCCAGCAGCATCGCCATCAGGTTGGATTGGGTGCCGCCGCTGGTGAAGATCCCATCTGAACCGGCTGGCAGACCGATACGGCCCAGCGTCCAGTCAATCACCTTCTGCTCAATCAGCGTGCCACCGGCGCTCTGATCCCAGGTGTCGACGGAACTGTTTACCGCCGCCATTACCTGCTCGGCCATCAGCGAGGGCAGCACCACCGGACAGTTGAGGTGGGCCAGATATTTCGGATGATGGAACCAGACGGCGTCACGCAGGTAGAGCTGACTTAACTCCGCCAGGGCGGCGTCGTTATCGCCCAGCGGTCGATCGAGATCGACATCTTTGAACTGGCCAGCAAGCTCATGGGGCAGAATACCGCTGAACGGTTTCTCAACCCCGTTGACGGTGCGGGTTATCAGGGCCAGCACCGCCTGAGTCTGCTGCGACCAGGCCGCCAGCTGGCGATCGTTAAAGATCGCCGTTTCAGCATCGCAGGCGTTCGGGACAGGCGCGATAGGGCGCGCCGGTTGAGTGGATGAGCGTAAAAGCATATTCAGTTCCTGTGCTTAAAACCAAAGACGCTGCCGATGCAGGATCGGCAGAGTTGGAAATCCGCTCAAAAACTCCAGTACACATTAAGTAACCTGAACAGACGAAAACCCCGGCCAGCGAATGGCTAAGCGCTTTCACCTTAAAAAATCGAAATCCCGCATATAATTTGTGGGTTCATGCCTTTATGGCACGCTGTTATAATAAGATGCGATTGTAAATGTTAATCATTATCATTCAAATGATTTGTTGTTAAAAGCGTTGCATAAGCATGTCTAATGTCGAAAGTGTGATTGTGATCACGTTTTTTCGGGACGGGGTTTGTCAGCAGCGGAGGGGTGAGGTAGTTGCGCAGTGGGTATAGCAGGGCAGGAATCGATCTGCTTTTTGTGTAGAGGAAAGTCAGGTAACGGGCGCTGTAACCGACGTCAGCCCCATCGCACTGCGGCGGTGAGTTCGGGACTAAGCGTGATTTGAGCTGTTTTTGCCACGGATCGGCAACTGCGTTACCGATCCGTTGGCGGGTTAACGGCCGACGCGCGCCTGATGTTCCGGCGAATAACGCGCACCCACGATCTCTATCGTGTCGATTGCCTCGGTAATTTGCCGTAAATCATGCTGAGAAAGCTTAATTTCAGCGGCACCCAGGTTTTCCTTCAGCCGGTGCAGGCGGATGGTGCCTGGGATTGGAACAATCCAGGGTTTCCGAGCCAGCAACCATGCCAGGGCGATTTGCGCGGGCGTAACCCCTTTTTCCGCCGCCAGTTGCCCCAGTAAAGCGACCAGCTTTTCATTGGCTTCAATTGCCTGCGCCGCGAAACGGGGCACTTTGCTGCGGAAGTCATCGTTACCGAACACGGTTCCAGCCGTGATAGCGCCGGTCAGAAACCCTTTGCCAAGTGGACTGAAGGGGACAAAACCAATGCCCAGCTCCTCCAGTAAGGGCAGAATTTCCTGTTCAGGTTCGCGCCACCACATGGAGTATTCGCTTTGCAGCGCCGTCACCGGCTGCACCGCATGGGCACGACGAATGGTTTGCGTACCCGCTTCGGAAAGGCCGAAATGTTTAACCTTGCCTTCGGCGATCAGATCTTTCACTGTGCCTGCGACATCTTCAATCGGCACCTCTGGATCGACCCGGTGCTGATAGAGCAGATCGATGACATCGGTTTTCAGACGTCGCAGCGAGCCTTCCACCGCCTGACGAATATGCTCCGGGCGGCTGTTTAAAATCTGCTGCTGGTTGTCGTCGCCGAAGGTAAAGCCAAATTTGGTGGCGATGACCACCCGGTCGCGCAGGGGTTGCAACGCTTTGCCGACCACCTCTTCATTCAGATAGGGGCCATAGACTTCAGCCGTGTCGAAAAAGGTGACACCCTGCTCCGCAGCCGCGCGGATCAGCTCAATCGCCTGCTGAGTATCGGTCGCCGGGCCATAACCGTGGCTCAGCCCCATACAACCCAGCCCGATAGCGGAGACTTCAAGCCCCGATTTTCCCAGATAACGTTTTTGCATGCAGAAAATACCTCTCTGTGGTGGGTTAAATGTCCATTTTGCGGCCAGTGAGCCACTCGACCATCGCCGGATCGCGATGGCTGAAAAATGCGCTGGTAGCGGTATCCAGGGCGGTGATCTGCAACATATCTTCCGCACTCAGTTCAAAGTCCAGAATATCGATGTTCTCTTCCATCCGTTGCCTGCGCACGGTTTTTGCCAGTGACACGATGCCGCGCTGGAAGATCCATCGCAGCACAGCCTGACCCACGCTTTTGCCGTATCTGAGGCCGATCGTCGTTAACACCGGATGCTCAAACAGACCCTGTCTGCCCTCAGCAAACGGCGCCCACGCTTCCGGCTGGATGCCCCGGCTTTGCAGCCACGGCGCGGCGTGCAGCTGCTGGTTAAAGGGATTGACTTCAATCTGGTTCACCGCCGGCGCGATGGTATTAAAGGCAAGCAGATCGGCCACTCTGTCAGGCTGGAAATTGCTGACGCCAATGGCGCGAATTTTTCCGGCCTGCTGAAGTTCCTCCATGGCACGCCAGGCACCGTGAACATCGCCGTAGGGCTGGTGGATCAGGTAGAGATCAACGTAATCCAGCTGGAGCCGGTTCAGCGATCGTTCGAACTGCGCTTTCGCGCCCTCGTAGTGCGCATCCTGCAACCAGAGTTTGGTGGTGATAAACAGTTCGTCACGGGCAATACCACTCTGTTTCAGGGCGTTGCCTACTTCTGTTTCATTCTGGTAGGAGGCCGCGGTATCGATCAGGCGATAGCCGGTTTCAATCGCATCAAGCACCGCTTTTTCGCATCCGGCGCTATCCGTCATCTGGTAGACACCGAAGCCCAGCAGGGGCATTTCAATCCCATTGTTGAGTTTTACTTTTTGCATGACGCTCTCCTTCAGCGGTTATGTCGCCTCAGCATAGCGTCGGATGATTTATTTGATTAGATAGGGTAATTAGCTAGGGCTTATTAATTTCATTCATTAATCGCGATTGGCCTTTATCTGGCACTCCCGCTTGCGTCAGTAACCGATGCCACCCATAATGAATGAACGATCATTCATTATGGGTGGTGCTCTGATTATTCAGGTTATGCTTTAGCGTATGCGAAGCAGGACCGTACAGGGGCAGATCCCGCTCTATCACAACTCTGACAGGCAGCAAATGACCATGAAAACACTTCGGCTTATATTCCCTCAGTGGCAGGGCGGAGATAACCCACCTTATCACCTCGGCTCTCTTCTGCTCTCCTTCCTCGCACCGGAAGCAACAGGGCCAGTGGAGCAGGTTCCCGTCTCTTTGCCTGGCCCTGATCCGCTGACGGAAGTGGAGGGCATTACCGGTAAGCCTCAGCTTATCAGCCAGCTGAAGGAGGCCGGGGCACTGATTGCCAGTCATGATCCTGACGCACTGGTGGTGTTAGGCGGTGACTGTCTGGTTTCTCTGGCGCCCTTTGCGCATCTGTTGCAGAAATACCGGGATAAGCTGGGCGTGCTTTGGATTGACGCTCATCCTGATGTACAAACTGCCGCGCAGCATCCCGATGCGCATGCCCATGTGCTTAGCGCCTTAATGGGGGAGGGAGACCAGGATTTAGTGGAACATGTACCATACAAACTCTCCCCGTCAAAGGTGATGATAGCGGGCATTCACTCCCCGCTCACCTATGAAGCGGATTATCTCTCCAGCCATCAAATTGCTACCTTAACCCCCGAACAGTTGAAAAATGACGCAAGTGAGATTACTGAATGGATTGCCCGGGAGAACATCGAATATCTGGCTATCCATCTTGATCTGGATGTTCTGGACCCGACGTTGTTCCGTTCTGTGCTTTTTGCCCGGCCAGGCAGAGGCGAGCATGACTTCGGAGACGTAGCCGAAGGGAGGTTGACCATTGAGGAGGTGCTCAGACTGATTAATCAGACGACCGCTAAAACAGAAGCGGTTGGCCTTACGGTGGCTGAGCATCTACCCTGGGATATGCTGAATCTGAAGAACCTGCTCAGCGCGTTGCCGCTGATGACGTAACCACACCGGTTGTCGCCTGGCTGGTCGCTGGCGTTAAAGCGCGGTAAAGTTCCGGTAGAGATCCATAACTTAAGGCCGTCATGTTAAAGGACACTGAAACTTACCATAAGCTGATCACCGCCGCCGCTGCCTGTTTTGCAGAAAAGGGCTTTAGTGCAACCAGCGTGCGCGAAATTTCCACCCGTGCCGGTATCAGCCAGGGAGCAATGTATACCTACTTCAAAAGCAAAGATGACTTGATACGGGCTATCGTGCAGGAAGAGCAACATTCAGCGTTGGCAGCGCATGAACAACCCTATAGCGGCTCCTGTTTTGATCGTGTTTGCGAGCAGGTAGCGTCCTGTATCAGCGATGTGGGTTATCCGGTGACGCATCACCTCTGGGTTGAGATAATGGCTGAGTCAGCCCGCAACCTGGAGCTGCAACAGGCGTTTATCAGCAGTGATAAGATCATGCGACAGAGTCTTGCCAGGATGATAGAGAACGGCATAACCGCAGGGGAGTTCCGGCAGGAGATTAATCCTGAAGAAATCACTATTGTCCTGTTTGCTTTCATGGATGGCCTGATTGCCCGTAAGGCGATTAATCCCCTGTTTTCCTTCAGCAGGGATGTGCCGATGTTCAGGGATTTAATGGGGAAGTTACTGAAATAACGGCTTCGATGGTTTGCCAGTAAGTTTGTCTCTTAACGCATTATCAAAGGCACCGCTGCTGTTATTATCGCGGTGCTCTTTTCAACATTCTCCTCACAGGGGTAGGTTATTACGCCTGAGAATTAATTGATATTGTAAATATATTCCCGCGCAATAATGCATATTTTTACTCTGTTAATTATGAAGTTAAATAATCAGCGTGCCTTTATCCTTTAACTCTCAAAGAGGCTGTAAACATAAAAAACACATTCACCAAACAATATTAATACATTTCATTTTTCTTAATGAGATCGGGTTGACAGAATAAAACCAGGTGTCGATAGAATAGTGACACTACTGCGTGATATGTATCACATAAAAACGCGCATAACGCTCTTATTCTGTTTCCGGCCTGCGGGTAAGAACATGGTTTAACCCGTTATAAGCGATGCTACCCTCTTTTTCCTCTGTACCCATTGCTTATAGAGTCTCTTATCCAGAAACCAGGCAAGTAGCCCGGAGACCTTCTCCGGGCCTTTTTATGTAAAAAGAGGTGATGTGTGGCCTATTTACTGCTGGCTCTGGCAGCAATTTTCTGGGGCGGTAATTATGTTGTCGGGCATATCCTGGTTCAGTATGTCGATCCTTACGGCCTGAGCCTTATCCGCTGGGGAGGGACGACCCTGCTGATGCTGTCGTTATACTGGCGGCGGTTTTGGCTTGATTTCCCGGCTATGCGAAAAAATATCGGTATCAATACCTTATTGTCATTGTTAGGTCAGGTGAGTTTTCCATTAACCTTATATATCGGGCTTCAGTACACCACCTCACTGAATGCTGCTATCTATATCTCCAGCACACCATGCCTGGTGCTGCTGATTAACCATTTTATCTTCAGAGAAAAAATATCCTCACGAAATATTATTGGGGTTATAGCCAGCACGGCAGGGGTTCTCTATCTGGCTTTTTCCAGTGCGGCCGGAAGCAACTCTCTACAGACATTTGGCTGGGGTGATCTCCTGACCATAGTTTCTGCGCTGAGCTGGGCTTTTTACTGCGCGTTTTTACGCCTCAAAAACAGCACGGTGAAAAATACCTCCTTCGTCGCTTTCAGCTCTCTGACTGGCACGCTGATTCTGGTACCCATGTTCGGTCTGCACGTCGCCTTTTCACCGGAATACCGGGGTATGATCTATTCGGTTTCGCCATCGGTTATTGCTGGCATTCTCTACCTGATTATCTTCCCTTCCTGGCTTTCATACGTCTTCTGGAATAAAGGGGTTTCCATGATAGGTACGACCCGCAGTGAAATTTATACCCATCTTATTCCGGTTTCGGGAGGGCTTATGGGCATCGTTTTCCTGGACAACGAGCTAAAAAGCTATCACCTGATTACGCTGCTACTGATTGTGTCTGGTATTGTTTGCTGTTCAGTAAGAAAGAAAGCCACGCTCAGCCCGCGCCAAATGGAATAATCATCCGCTGACAGGGTTTTGTTAATGTCCCTGTCTCCCGGCCCGTCGTCGGGCGAGCGGGCAGGTTAAGCGGCTGAGCCAGCACTGTAACGCCCGATCCAGCTGTGGCCTTTACGATGTCATGCTGACGTCAGCGACGACAGGGCTATTCCCATCCGCAGGCCGCCTGCTGAAGACGGAATTGGACTACACTCTCCAGCGTTAGTGCTTTATCCTGCCCGCCTGTTGCCGTTAAAACCTCACTACGTGGCGGAGTCATTAAACTGGAAGCCCCATGAAAATCAGATTCCTTTCTGCCAATGAGCAAAAACTGGCGGAGGTACGCAAAATACTTGAACCCGTAGGGGTCGAAGTACTGCCTATCGCCCGTCGCATCGAAGAGATTCAGACTGAAAACGAGCTTGACCTGGTGCGCGACAAACTGACCAAAGCCTTTTCGCTGATTGGACGGCCGCTGTTTGTGGAGCATACCGGCCTTTATCTGGATGGCCTGAACGGTTTGCCCGCGGGGCTGACCCGTATCTTCTGGAACCGGCTGGATGCCGAGCGCTTTACCGCGCTGGTGCAGGGGCTCGACAGCCAGGCTGTCACAGCCAAAACGGTGCTCGGCTACTGTGATGGTCGCAAAATGTACCAGTTCTCAGGTGAGCTGCGCGGCACCATTGCGGCAAAACCGGCCGGTACGCGCGGTTTTCAGTGGGATTGCGTGTTTATCCCGGAAGGGTATGAGCAGACATTCGCAGAGATGGGTGAACTCAAGAACGAGATCTCGATGCGGCGTATTGCGCTTGATCGCTTCGCCACCTTTTTAAAGACCGCACGGGGAGTGGCATGAAACCTGAACTTAAACGCGCCTATGATTCCGGCAAACTAATTCTGTTTGCCGGAGCCGGGATTTCACGCAATTTTGGCTTACCTGAGTGGCATGAACTGATTGCCCATCTCGCTCACGAGC
This sequence comes from Pantoea sp. C2G6, assembly GCF_051336815.1. Classification (NCBI taxonomy): domain Bacteria; kingdom Pseudomonadati; phylum Pseudomonadota; class Gammaproteobacteria; order Enterobacterales; family Erwiniaceae; genus Pantoea; species Pantoea sp. C2G6. Next base: position 235,578 of record NZ_JBGMNJ010000004.1, on the reverse strand, counting down.
TGGGCTACGATCCGAAAATTTTCAACACCTACGGTACGCATCTCTCGCTGGCGGAGTATTACAAACAGAAAAAAGGCTCGCTGGGCCCGCTGCGCAGCTGGATGGATCGTGAATGGCATCGCCCCGATATTGATGTCCGTACCTCTGAAATTCATACCATGATCACCCAGGGTAACTTCTCGCGTATCTACACCACTAACTACGATCGCTGGCTGGAAGCGGCGCACGACGCGCATGGCGTGCCCTATTACAAAGTGGCGAACGCCGCCGATCTGGTCTCGCTGACGGAAGACAAGCGCCATATCATCAAGCTGCACGGTGACTTCGATGATGACACCTCTATCGTGCTCGATGAGAGCAGCTACTTTGAACGCCTCTATTTCGACTCGCCGCTCGACATCAAACTGACCCATGACGTGATGGGCAATTCAGTGCTGTTTGTCGGCTACAGCATCAGCGATTTCAACATTCGTCTGCTGTTTTATCGCCTGACCAAAATGTGGAGCCGTACCGGACTGGCCACTGCCCGGCCAAAATCGTACCTGTTCACCAATCGCAATAACCCGGTGGCAAAAGAGGTGCTGGGACAGTGGGGGATCGAGGTCATCGTCTCGGAAGAGGACGATCCGCGTAAAGCGCTGGCGACTTTTCTGGAAGAACTGCTGGTCTGATCCGCTCACCCGCGACGAAGCAGAAAAATAAAAAAGCCTGCGCCCGGATAAGGTTACTCCGCACAGAATGGATAAACTCCAATCTCTGCTGGCAAAGCATAACCGGCATGATATACTGTATGTATACACAGTACCTGAGGGCGAAAAGATGGCTGTTGAAACAAAATTTGTAGTAGTCAGAAAGGGTGAAGAGAAGATGACGTTTGCCAATAAGAAAGAGGCGGATGCCTACGACAAAATGCTCGATATGGCCGAAGCCTTCACTGACTGGCTGTTACAGCATCAACCCGCGCTGGAGGAGTCTCAGGCGGAAACCCTGGGCCTGCTGATCGCTGAGCAGAAAGAGGCGGTTCAGCATATTCTGCGCACCAGCAAGCTGCCGGAAGCGGCGGTCACGGCGAAGCAGCAGCCTGAAGCCGTCGCTGAAGATCGCAGCGATGAACCGGCGGAAGAGCCTGCCGCGAAGAAAGTCCGTGCGGTTAAAGCAGCCTGATTGACCTGACGCCGGAAGCGATCCTTCCGGCGTTGCTGTATCTTCCGCCGTTGCCCACCGATTGCGGTTACGCTTCCCCGCTGTTTACCTGATACCGGGTGCTTCTGCCGCCGCCTTCCAGCCGGTAAAGACAACCTTTTTCCACCAGGTCAGCCAGATGGCGGGTGGCGGTGGCTTTACTCACTTTCGCCACCTTCTGATACTGGCTGGCGCTGATCCCCGCTTCGAATCCCTGCTCACCGCCATCTAACAGCCGGTTAAGCACTTTTATCTGCTCCTGACTCAGCCCGGTCCCCTGATGCCGCAGCCAGAAGCGCGCTTTGATCTGCGTGCGATCGATGATGCTGATCGCCTGTTGCAGGCTCTCATCCAGTCTGTCCAGAAACCACACCAGCCAGCCGGTGATGTCGAGCCCGCCTTTTTGCGTCTGCTCCAGAATGCGGTAGTAGTCTGCACGCTGCGCCAGGATGGCGGGCGACATCGCATAGAGCCGGATGCTCTGACTGTCAGCCTGCGCCAGCGCCAGATCGGTCAGTGCGCGGGTAATACGGCCATTGCCATCATCAAAAGGGTGCAGGGTGACAAACCACAGATGGCAGATGGCGGCGCGCAGCAGCGGGTCGAGCATCACATCCTGCTGGCTGCGGTTGAACCACTCAATAAAAGCGGCCAGCTGCGATTCCAGCCCGGCGCGCGGCGGCGCTTCAAAGTGCACGGTGGGCCGATCGATCCGCCCTGAAATCACCTGCATCGGCTCGCTGCCGCGCAGCGTACCGACGCTCAGGCGCTGCACCGTCCATTCATCCGCCGGGAACAGCCAGCGGTGCCACTGATACAGACGCTCCAGCGTCAGCGGCTGGCTGCGGTTATTGATGGCATCAAGCATCATGGCGGCCAGTCCTTCTGAGCGATCGGACACCGGATAGGGCTGATCTTCCGTAACGCCTAACCGGCGCGCCAGCGATGAACGCACCGACTGCACGTTGACTCTCTCCTCTTCGATGGCTGATGAAGAGAGGATATTGCTGAGCAGGGTATCAAGCGTCCGCGCCTCATCATCGCTTTGCAGGCTGGCGCGCCCCAGCAGCAGACCTCGCTGCTGTTGTAAATGCCGCAGGCGCGGCAGAAGTGCCGCCTCCTGCCAGTGAAAATCAGGCCAGCCAGCCTGTTGCCAGATCCAGTCGATATACATATTCGGCTCACAGAAAGAGAGATGAGCCGAATAATGGTGCGTATTCGGCTCACATAATGAGCCGATAGTAGCGGATTATCGGCTCACAGGCTAATGCGGCGGGCAAAAAAAAGGACCCGAAGGTCCTGTTTACTTAGCGGGAGAACACCATAAAGGTGTCTGAATAGTAGTGAATAATCCAGGCAACATAGACCAGCCAGATAATCACCCCTGCTGTTAATCCTGTTTTACCAATCATTGAACTTCTCCACTTCAATAAGGGCCTGCGGCAACGGTTTACATAAACTGACAGGAGTAGGGGGTGGTCGTGTTGTTTTAGATCAAAAAAAGCCAGTTCATTACCGCTGTGTTAATCCTTTCGCGATCAATGTTACTGATAAGTGCTAATCAGGGGTTCCTGCTCTCCCTGAACGGAGAGGTAACTAAAGTTCAAAAAAACGCCGCCGATAGATGATCTCAGGAGCAGCGTAACTACAAGGCGGTAATTGAAGAGGGTAATTTCCGGGGGAGAACACTATGGCCAGTCAGTTAAAATATAAGAAAAAATTGAGCACCCGTGCGCAGATGCTGATTATGGGTGGTTTGACCATTATGCTGGGATTTACCGTGACTATCGGTGTCCTTAGCTGGCAGTCAGCAAAAGAACAGAAGGTACTGGCAGAGAATTATCTGCAACAGATTGCGCAGAGCCGGGCCCTACAGGTGCAGCAGGAGCTGACTCATGCACGCGATGTGGCCAATAATCTCGGACAGAGCGTGATCGCCCTGCCGCACGCCGCTATCAGCGATCGCAAAGTGGTCGATAAGGTCATGGAATATGCGCTGCGCGCTAACCCTGACTACCTCTCGATGTCGGTGACATTTGAACAGAATGCGTTTGATGGCCGCGATGCCGAATTTGCCAAATTGCCGGGTGAGGCACCACAGGGCCGCTACGCCTGGTTTGTGGATCGCGACACGGCGGGCAACTACGTTATGCATCCGTTAGATTCCTACCTCACGCCAGGTGATGGGGATTACTACCTGATCCCGCAAAAAACGCAAAAAGATACCCTGATTGAGCCTTACAGCTACGCCTATAACGGCGTCCCGACGCTGCTGACCTCGGTCGCGGCGGTGATTTTCGAGCAGGGTACGCTCAAAGCGGTCGTCACTTCTGATATTTCGCTGGCGTCACTGCAACAGAAAGTTAATCAGATCAAACCCTGGCACGGCAGCGGCTATGCTTTGCTGCTCTCGAATGGCGGAAAGGTGGTCTCATCGCCGGTTAAGGATGAAGCCGGTAAGCCGTGGAAAGGGCAAACCGACAGCTTTACTTCACGGGTGGTTCAGCATTTTGACGCGGTACTGGGTGAAGAGGCGTTAATCACCTGGCAACCGGTGGTGATTGGCAATAGCGATAAACCCTGGTATCTGGGAGTGGTCGCCCCGGTGAGTCAGGTAATGGCCGCCGCCAACCGACAGCTTACCTGGGCTATCAGCCTGATGGTGGTGAGTATTCTGCTGGTCGGGGCGGTGCTGGGGATGCTGTTCAGCCGCAAAGTGCTGCGGCCCATCGGTGGTGAGCCCATTGAGGCGGCCAGCATTGCGCTGGCGGTTGCCGAGGGCAAGCTGGATAACGCGATTGCGGTTAAACAGGGCGATCGCAGCAGCCTGTTCTTCGCCCTGCAAACCATGCAAAGCCAGCTACGGCAGATTGTCGGACAGATTAAAGAGGCCAGTGAATCGGTGCGTCAGGGCGCAGGCGAGATTGCCAGCGGCAACCTTAACCTGGCTTCACGCACGGAAGAGCAGGCCGCCGCGCTGGAGCAGACCGCAGCCAGCATGGAGCAGATCAGCGCCACTGTCCGTCTGAATGCCGACAACGCGCAGCAGGCGACCGCCCTGACAGAGAACGCCACGCATATCGCCAGTCGCGGAGCCTCGCTGGTGGGGCAGGTGGTGCAGACCATGGCGCAGATCGATGACAGTTCGAAAAAGATCGGCGACATCACCACCATGATCAACAGTATCGCCTTCCAGACCAATATTCTGGCGCTGAATGCGGCGGTGGAAGCGGCGCGGGCGGGCGAACAGGGCCGTGGCTTCGCGGTGGTGGCGTCTGAAGTGCGTAATCTGGCACAGCGCAGCGCTAACGCCGTGAAGGAGATCGCCGCGCTGATCGAAGAGTCGAGTATGCGGGTCGAAAGCGGTGTCCGGCTGGTCAACGACGCCGGTAAAACCATGGAGGAGATGACGCAGGCGGTGAACTCTGTGCAGGGAATTATCGGGGAGATTGTCTCTGCCTCGGATGAGCAGGCGCGCGGTATCTCGCAGGTGACGATTGCCGTTAATGAAATGGATGGCACGACGCAGCAGAACGCCGCGCTGGTGCAACAGATGTCCGCCGCGGCCAGCTCGCTGGAAGATCAGGCGCAGCAGCTGTCGCAGACGGTGGAGCAGTTCCATCTGGCGTAAAGCGCAGAGATCGTCCAGGTCGTTTTTACCGACGGCGAATCATTCCGGCAGCAGACGCCCGCACGGGCCAGGGATGGCATGTTCTGCGTCTTTACCGGGCCCTGAGCCCGTCGCCGATTCACCGACTTAAAAACCCGCCGCTGGTGGGTTTATTTTTTATAGCTGTTCTGTCAGCCGCACGCCGCTGCTGGCATCAAACAGGTGCATCTTTTCGGGGTTAACGGTAATCGGCAGCGTCCCGCCCGACGTGGCATCACTTCGGCCCGCCAGCTGCATATGCAGTGCAAAGCCCTGCCACTCCAGGTGTAGCAGCGTTGATTCACCGGTGATCTCAACGATGTTCACCGTAGCGGGTTGCCCGCCGGGATCGCGCATCAGATCGTGGGGCCGCACGCCCAGCGTGACCGTCTGGCCAGCCTGCTGCTGTGCCGCATGGTGCCAGCGTGACGGTAACGGCAGCCACTGCTGACCGCAGAGTATGCCCGGCATGCCCTCACGCTGCTGAAAGCGCGCCTCCAGCAGATTCATCGGCGGGGAGCCGATAAAGCGTGCCACAAAGGTGTTAACCGGCCGATCGTAGATCGCCAGCGGTGCGCCCTGCTGCACAATCACCCCATCTTTCATTACCACAATCTGATCCGCCAGCGTCATTGCTTCAACCTGATCGTGGGTGACATACACCATTGTGGTTTTGAAACGCTGATGCAGAGACTTAATCTCGGCGCGCAGCTCCATGCGTAACTGCGCATCGAGATTGGAAAGCGGCTCATCAAACAGAAACACCTGCGGGTTGCGCACCATTGCCCGTCCCATCGCCACACGCTGTCGCTGCCCGCCAGACAAGGCGCGGGGATAGCGTTGCAGCAGCTGGTCGATGCCGAGAATGCCAGCAATACGGGCAATCTTGCTTTTCTGCTCTTCGCGCTTCACCTTTTTCACCTGCATGTGAAACGCCAGATTCTCGGCAACCGTCAGATGGGGATAGAGCGCATAACTCTGGAAAACCATCGCAATATCCCGGTCGGCGGGGTCGAGATCGTTGATGCGCTTTTTATCCAGCATAATCGCCCCGTCAGAGACGCTATCCAGACCCGCCAGCAGCCGCAGCAGCGTCGATTTGCCGCAGCCCGATGGACCCACCAGCACGGTAAAACTGCCGTCAGGAATGGTTAAATCCAGCGGATGCAGCACGCTCTGTTTACCGTAGCGCTTAGCCACCTGTACAAGTTCAACACTGGCCATAATCAGCGCACCTCGTTTGATAGTTGGAGTTGTTGCCAGTCGGGATAGCGACGCGGTGAACTGCTGATCGCCTGCGAGGCGACTTCAATCCCCCAGCGCAGCGCCGTGTGCGGGGAGTGGCGATGAAGCAGTGCGGTCAGAAATCCTGCATTAAAACTGTCACCGGCCCCAATGGTATCGACCACCGTAACCGGCTGCGCCGCGGCATACTGCACCGAGGCGGCGGACCAGAGACGCGCCCCCTCTGCGCCGCACTTAATCACACAACCGCCGCGCCCGCTGAGCTGGTTCGCCAGCCGTGCGCCGCTCTGCGCTAACGTCTGTGCGTCAGCCAGACCCAGCGCCTCCACCTCGTTCAGCAGCAGCCAGTCGCAATGCGTCAGCCACTGGCTGACCTGGAGTCGAACCGCATCGGTCCAGCCAGCGGGCGGCCAGCCGGTATCCACGGCGACGCAAAAGCCGCGCTGTTGCAGCGCGGCCAGCAGCGCCGGATAGTGGTGATAAAGTTCCAGGCAGAGAAAGGTGCCGCACAGCAGCACGATGTCGCCCGGCGTGGCCTGTCCGGGCAGCTGAGCCAGCACATCTTCCGCGGTCAGCAGCGTGATGTGTCCATAGTTGCTGAGAAAAGAGCGTTCGTTATCGGGATGCGTCACCCCCACCGTCAGCGAGGTTTCACAGCGATAGCGTGGCCAGTGGGCGGCGCTGTGGGGAAAGTGGCTGGCCAGCCAGTGGCTGAAACCATCATCGCCCTGATTGGCGATGGCCCGATGCGGTATCTGCATCGCCTCCAGCGCCAGCGCACAGTTACCCGCTGAGCCACCGGGACGCAGTTCGCTGTGTTGCAGCATCACTTCCGTACCGCGCTGCGGCCAGTCGCTGAGCGTACCCATGATTAAATCGACATTAATATTACCCACCACGTAGAGGGTGGACGGCGTTGTGGTTGTCATGGTTATCCCTTACTTCCGCCGCTGGTGAGGCCGCTGACCAGCGTCTTCTGCAACCAGATGGCAATAAACAGTGGCGGCACCGAAGCCAGAATGCCGATCGCCGCAATCAGCCCGTCGTCGGTCGCGCGTCCGGCGGTAAAACCGGCGATGGCGACCGGCAGGGTCTGGGCCGAAATATTGCTGGTAAACAGCAGCGCGTAGAAAAACTCATCCCATGCCAGCAGCCAGCCAAACAGCGCGGCAGCGCCCAGCACCGGCTTCGCCAGCGGCAGGGTGATACGCAGCAGCACCTGCCAGAAGCGCAGGCCATCCAGCCGCGCCGCCTGTTCAATATCACGCGGCAACGAATCGAACTGGTTTTTCAGCATCCAGGTCAGAAACGGCAGGATCAGCGAGCAGTAGACCATCACCAGACCTGGCCGGGTGTTGAGCAGCCCCAGCTGTTGCAACAGAAAGTAGAGCGGCAGCACAAATGCCACCGGCGGCACCATGTAGATCGCCAGCGCCCCCGAAAGCCAGGCGTCGTGCCCACTGTAGCGTGAGAAGCTGAACGCCGCCGGAATCGCCAGCAGCAGCGAAATGGCGGTGGCGACAGTGGCCACCAGCAGGCTGTTACCCAGCGCATGCAGGAAGATATTGCCCGGCTGGTTGGGAGCCAGCGAAACCAGCCCCTGATAGCGGCTGAAATCCCACTGACGCGGCAGCCACTCCAGCGGTACACGTGACAGATCGCTGGCTGAGCTGACGCTCATCAGAAACAGCCAGCCCATCGGAGCCAGAATGCTGAGGGCGACCAGCAGCGCCGCGCCGTAACGCAGCACCCGCCGCAGTTTAGTTTTCATAGGCGGAACTCCGGCGGCGCTGATGCCACAACATCAGCAGATAGAGGGTGATCAGCAGGGCACACATCAGGGTCATCAGGATCGCGTAAGCGGCACCGCTGCCGGCACGCAGGTAACTGAATGACTCCTGATAGACAAAGAAGCTCAGGGTTTTGGTGCTGTCTACCGGGCCGCCGCGCGTCATCACGTAGATGATGTCGAAGATCTTAAAGGCATCGATGGTGCGCAGCACCAGCGCGACGCCAAGCGGCGCGACAATTGCCGGGAAGGTGATAGCCCGGAAACGCCGCCAGGCGGAGGCGCCATCCAGCCGGGCGGCTTCATACAGATCTTCAGGGATCGATTGCAGCGCCGCCAGTACCAGCAGCGTGACCAGCGGATAGTTTTTCCATATATCGGCGAACATTACCGCATTGAGCGCAGAGTCGGGCGACCCCAGCCAGCTGCGATACCCCTCAATAATGCCGGCCTGACTCAGCAGGGCGTTGATGCTGCCGTAATCGGGGTTGAAGTTCAGCCGCCACATCATGGCGTTAACGATGGTTGGCAGCGCCCAGGGCAAAATGACCAGCACCCGCAGCACATTACGTCCGATAAATTTCTGGTTCAGCAGCAGCGCCACCAGCACACCGATAATCCCCTCAAAGGTGACAGAGACCAGGGTGAAATAGAGGGTGCGCCAGATCGACGCCCGGAAATCGGGATCGCTCAGCGCATAAAAATAGTTTTCCAGCCCAATCCAGGAAGGCGTTTCACCGCTGCCAATCAGCGCAGCATCGGTAAAACTGAGCCAGATGGTGCGCAGCAGTGGCCAGGCGGTAAGCAGCAGCATCACCAGCAGCATGGGTGCCAGCAGCACCCATGCCTGACGCTGTTCGCGTTGACGCAAACTCAGCATCATGACTCCTTAACGCAGCCGGGCGGCGCTTTTATCAACCGTCGCCATCGCATCCTGCGCCGGGATTTTACCAAGCAGCACCTGCTGCAACTGCTGCTGAAGCTGGTTCGACAGACGCGAATAGTCGGCGGTCTCAGGACGTGACAGCATCACATTCAGTGACTGGTCCGCGGCGGCAATCAGGCTCTCCTGGTCCTTTTTCACCGCCGCATCCTGGTAAGAAGATTTCCAGATCGGCAGGCTGAGCTTCGCATAGTGATTCTGTACCGGCTGCGAAGTCATGTACTGAATATATTGCCAGGCCTGTTCAGGATGGGTGCTGCCTTTGGTGATCCCCAGCCCCATTGAGCCGTTGACCGCGCCCGCTTTACCCGGCGCATCGCCAGGGGCGGGCATAATGCCGACATTCCCGGCCACTTTACTCTGCTTCGGATCGTTTGCCATGTTGTACATGTAGGTCCAGTTCAGCGCGAAAGCGGCATCGCCGTTGGAGAACGATTTGCGCACATCTTCTTCCAGGTATTCGCGTGAAGCCGGATTGCTCAGCCCCTCATCCAGCGAGCTCTTCATCAGATTCAGCGCCTTCAGCGACGCCGGGCTGGAGAAGTTAAGTTTGCCGTTCTGGTAGAATTGCCCGCCAAAGCCCGACACCAGCGTGGTGTAGTCACACACCAGCGCTTCAGCCTGTGCCCAGCTCCAGACCAGCGGATAGTTGACGATATTCTTCTGCTTAATGATTTTCGCGTCATCCAGCACCTGCTGCCAGGTCTGTGGCGGCGTGCTGATGCCCGCTTTTGCCAGCATCGCTTTGTTGTAATAGAGATATTTGGTGTCGAGTATCCACGGCATACCCAGCGTCTTGCCTTTGTAGATCACCGTGTTCATCGCGCCAGGGAAGATCTTCTCCTTCTCTTCAGGCGTTACGCGCGCGCTGACATCCTGAAGCAGATCAAAACGGGCGAACTCAGCTGGCCAGATAGCGTCGAACAGCACCACATCGTAGCCATTACCGCCTGCACCGCGCGCCGCCACAATCTTGTCATGCAGTGCTTCGTAGGGTACAAACTCCAGATTGACGCTGACATCGGGATGCTGCTTCTGAAAGTCCTGCGTCATCGCACGAATGTCATTTTCGCTGTAGGCCGCCTGGGTCATAAACAGGGCGTTGATCTGACTGGCCGCCGCTGCGCTGCCCGCGCTTAACATCAGTAAGGCGGCAAAACCGGCTTTCAGTTGGGGGGTATAACGCTGTGACATGGTCTTCTCCACTATGCAGCAACAGGGGTGCCGGTTAATTAAATCAATTTGATTGACTTAATCAGGGGCGAAATTTTAGCCAGTGCGCGCACTGACTTGAGAGGAAACAAGCAAACGGCGTGCCACAAAATAGGGATTACTTTGAAACATTGCCGTAACAACGCTGAAACTCAGACTGCGCTTTTATGGCAAAACTGCCTATCCTGATGGCTGAAAATTGTGTGCCGCCTCAAAGATATTGTTTGCTCCGACCGCTCCGGGCACCAATACTGGCGGTCCCGCTGTAATGGAAAACAACATGAAAACGTCGGGTACTAACCTTGAACATGCGCGGGCGCACAACCGGCGCGTGGTGATTGAAGCGATTCGTCTGCATGGCGAACTGACCCGCGCCGAGCTGGCGCGCATGACGGCGCTGACGCCACAGACCGTCTCCAACATCGTGGCGGAACTGGAGCAGGCCGGACTACTGACCAGCCGCCAGCCGCGCCGCAGCGGACGCGGTCAGCCCTCGATACCGATCACGCTTAATCCCACCAGTGCCTGGTCGATTGGCATTCATCTGGATCACCAGACGCTGCTGCTGGTACTGGTCGATCTCAGCGGAGAGGTGCATTTCCGCAGCCTCGTGCTGGTGCAAAAGCCCCAGCCGGCTGCCACCCTGGCGTGCATCGCCAGCGTACTGGCGGAGATGCGCGCTTTCCTGGGCAGCCACTGGCAGAAAGTCCTGGGGATTGGCGTGGTGATGCCGGGACCTTTTGGCGTGGAGGGGATCTCATCGGTTGGACCGACGACCCTGAATGGCTGGGAGCAGGTCGATATTGAAGCTGAACTCCATGCCATCAGCGGCCTGCCGGTGACGCTGGAAAACGATGCGACGGTTGCGGCGATCGGTGAACGTTTTCATGGCATTGCGCGCCAGCTTAACTCCTTTATCTATCTCTATATCGGCACCGGCCTCGGCGCGGGCATCTTTACCGATGGGCATATCTACACTGGTCACGCCCACAACGCCGGCGAAGTCGGACACATTGTGGTGGAGCCAGGCGGTCGCGCCTGCTACTGCGGTAATCAGGGCTGCCTTGAGCGCTATGTCTCACTCCAGGCCGCCTATGAATTCTGCGGGCTGGACCCGATGCGGGCCTTACCCGACGATCTGTTGCAGATTGAACCAACACGCTTTGCCGAATGGATTGAGAGCGTACTGACGCCGTTGCGCCAGGCGATTAATATTCTTGAGTCGGTGTTCGACGCTGAAGCGGTGATCATTGGCGGGATGATGCCTGCGCCATTGCTGGAGCAGATTGTACAACGTCTGCCGCCGCTCTATCAGTCGGTGCGCGGACGCTATCTCAACGCGATGCGGCTGAAGATTGGCATGACCGGCAGTGATACAGCCGCACTGGGCGCAGCCGCGTTGCCGATTTTTGATGAGTTTAACCCGCAGTTTCAGGTGTTGATGAAGTAGGTGAGGGAAAGGGCGCTGTTGCAGGCAACAGCGCCGCAGAGATTAGCCCGGATAGATACCGCGATCTTTACGCGCCATCAGAATACGCTCACACGCCACGATATAGGCCGCGGTGCGCAGTGAGCACGATTTCTCTTTCGATTTCTCCCAGACATGCACCATCGCGTCGGTCATGATCTTATCTGAGCGACGGTTGATCTCATCTTCGCTCCAGAAGAAGCTCGCCATGTCCTGCACCCATTCGAAATAGCTGACGGTGACGCCGCCTGCGTTACAGACCACATCCGGCACCACGATAATGCCGCGTGTCGCCAGCATGTCATCCGCATCGGGATAGGTGGGGCCGTTAGCGCCTTCCAGCACAATTTTACAGCTCAGCACTTCAGCGCGTTCACGGGTAATCTGACCTTCCAGCGCCGCCGGGATCAGAATATCCATGTCGGTGGTCCAGAACGCCTCTTTATCAATGTTCTGCGCGCCAGGGAAACCGGCGATCTGCTTGTTGGCGATCTGCCATTCCGTAAGTGCCGCCATGTCGATGCCGTCGGCATTAAACAGCGTCGCGGTATGATCCTGGATCACCACCACGCGCGCCCCCGCCTCCTCAAACAGCCGGGCGGCTTCGCTGCCCACGTTACCAAAGCCCTGAACCGCCACACGCGCGCCTTCAATCTCAATACCGGCCCGGCGCGCCACTTCACGTCCGGTAACGAATACGCCGCGACCGGTGGCTTTTTCACGGCCCAGTGAGCCGCCAAGGTGGATCGGTTTACCGGTGACAACGCCGGTAATGGTGGTGCCGTGGTTCATGGAGTAGGTGTCCATCATCCACGCCATCACTTTGCCATTGGTGCCGACGTCTGGCGCAGGAATATCTTTTTGCGGCCCGATGATGATGCCAATTTCGCTGGTATAGCGGCGCGTCAGACGCTCAAGTTCACCGTCGGAGAGTTTGAAAGGATCGACCCGGATGCCGCCTTTGGCACCGCCATAGGGCAGGTTTACCGCCGCACATTTGATGGTCATCCACGCGGAGAGCGCCATCACTTCGTTAAGGTCAACATCCGGGTGATAACGGATACCGCCTTTACCCGGCCCGCGCGAAAGGTTGTGCTGAACGCGATAGCCTTCGAAATGGCGAATCGAGCCATCATCCATCTGGAGAGGAATATCGACAATCAGTGCACGTTTTGGATGACGCAAAGTATCTATCCAACGTGAAAGATCGCCTAAATAGGGCGCAACCCGGTCGATTTGTTGTAAGTAGGTGGACCAGGCAGATGTACTGCTTTCAGACGCATAAGATAACTTATCCATAACAAACCTTTCTTAATGAAGTTATTTATTGTGTGCAACCGTGGAGAGAGAGCACCTTGTTTGGTGCCGACATAATCTAACACTCCTGAAACAAATTAGATGGTGATGCAGGCACGCTAAAACGCGCGCCGCCCCCGATTCAGCGCCGCCGGAGTGAATAGCTGCCGCCAAATCAGGCCAGCTATCGAATAAAAATGCATTCTGAGTGCCTGGTTTCTGCATAGAAGCAAAATATCGCTATCTTTCAAATCTTTGAAGACGTTCAAAAAGTTAAATAATTGATCTCAACGATATTGACTTTGCTGCACCAATTAAGTGCATGAGAATAAGTAATCAAAGGATTACATTAAGTAATGAATTGGCTGAGAATAGAGCTGGCTTATCAGAGGGTTAGCAGTGGAGGGTCAGTAAAGGGGCGGCAGGGTAAAACAGGCGGGCCCGCGGTGTCAGCGGGCCCGCTGAAATCAGTGCTGTAAAGCCTGTTCAGCTTCTTTCAGTTCCTGGCGCGCTTCAGCCAGCTTAGCCTCACGCTTCTGGATCTTACTGGCGCTGCGTCCTTCAGCCCTGGCTTTCGCCAGCTCCTGTTCGCGTTCCTGCACTTTGAATTTTTTCTCGGACACTTTTTCCTGTCGCTGCTTCAGCAGGCCGCTTTCGGTGCAGTGCTGATCGACTTCACGCAGTGCTTTTTCCAGGCCCGCAACCTGATGGGCGTTATGGTGCTGGCGGGCGAAGGCGAGTTGAGTTTCAATCTCCTGCTTTTTCGCTGCACAACCGCCAGGAGCAGGGGCAGCCTGAGCCGCGGTAAAGGTCAGTGGCAGCAGGAACAGGCTGAGTGTCAGTAAGTGCTTTTTCATAATAGTCTCGTCAATGAGTCAGATTTGAAGCACCAGTATACGGACTCATCTTAAGAGATTCTTAACGGAAAATAATCAGCGGGTCAGGGAAACAGCGGGAGAAGGGGGCTGCCTGCTATCAGGCAGCGGAAGATGCGCCGCTTTCGCTATAGTGCAGTTTACAATCGGGGCCGCTCAGCATCACCGGATGACCGGCATGACGCTGCTGTTCAAAATAGTCCTGCATCAGCTGACTGATACCCGCACCACACCACATCACATGATGCTGATGGAGTTCAGCCTTCGATGCAGGCTGCCCGTTAATGCCGGTGTCCACTTCAACATGAAAACCCATTGCGGTCAGGCGAATGGCTTCCAGCCAGATTTCCGTTTTGTCACGCACGCTGACCGCTTCCAGAAACAGCGGTATCGCAGAGCCACTGCGTGATGAGAGGCGCATGACTTTATCCGCCTGCTGCTGAACCATATGCTCAAAACGATCAAGGCGTCGTGACGAGCCCTGACGATGATCGGCATGGAGCCAGATGCTTAACGGACGCAGCAGGTTGATAACGAAATCGTCGCCGCTGTAGTCGCTGGACATATGGTGCATATGCCGTGAAAGCGATAACGGCGTACCAAACTCCAGTTGCCAGAGCATATCGCCTTTGCGCGCCGCCCAGCCATAGGTAGACACCGTGGTGGCAGACTGCTGACCCTGGCGAATTTCATCCAGAGTGGCGCCGGTTGCGGTTAATCCAACCAGGTTACGGATTTCGCTGAGGTGATCGTCACTCCAGCTGTTGAGACTCTGTTGCGGCGTCAGTAAACCCTGCTTCATCCAGCGTTTCAGATTCGCGGGATGGGTGCCGGTTATCGCACAAACAGTATCGGTAGTATGAGAATGCATATCGTGCCCTCTGGTGAGGGAAAGGCCGCCGGTGTTGACCGGGGATGAGTGACTACTATGAACCTGATAACAACAAATTAACAGGGGGTAAACCGGGATAAACTCACGGCGGGCCAGCCTGACGCTGCGCTTATTCCAGGCCGCTACAGGCTTAAATCCAGGCAGTTCAGTGAGTTAAAACTCTGCGGTCAGCAGACAAAAAGACTGTGTATTTATTCAGTAAATATTCTTTACATAAATATACCTGTTTCAGGGGGTGTTTCGGCGCTTTTTTAAGAGCATACCGACCGTCAGGCCCCTTACATCCGCCAGGCAAAGCGCTAAAATAGAGGGTTCTTAACATCAGGAGAAAGAGTGCCCCCATGCCTTATCGTTTTACTCTTGCCGTTGCGACGGCTGCTGCGTTATTGACCGGTTGTGCTAAACACACCGCCACCGATGCGCCCGATGAATTTGCTGCTGGCCCGACCCAGATTGATGTGTCACATATCAAGACCCGCGCCGATGACGGCTCCAGCGTTTTCCTGACCGTAGACGGTAAAGAAGCCGGTAAGTTGCCCAACGGCAAAAGCATGCTGCTGCATGTGCCAGCCGGTAAGCATCAGATTGGCGGTTATGTTCCGACACTGTTTGGTATTGGTCGCGTGACCATTGCGCCGGTAGAAGTGACCACGTCACCTAACGATGTTAAAAAAGTGGCTTACACCGTGACCCGCAACAAAGCGACTTTTGTCGAGAATAAAGACCAGCAGGGATAAGGCATGAGCAGCGGAGAGCACTGCTCTCCGCTGAAGGTTATAATCCGAGTTCGCTGAGCGACGGATGATCGTCAGGACGACGCCCCTGCGGCCAGTGAAAGAGCCGCTGCGCCTCGCTGATTTTCAAATCATTAATACTGGCGAAGCGCTGCGTCATCAGACCCGCTTCATCAAACGCCCAGTTCTCATTGCCGTATGAGCGATACCACTGCTGCTGCTCATCATGCCATTCATAGGCAAACCGCACCGCAATCCGGTTTTGATGGAAACTCCACAGCTCTTTGATCAGCCGGTATTGCTGCTCCCGCTGCCACTTTTGCTGCAAAAAGGTGTTTATCTGCGCGCGTCCGGTGAGAAACGTATCGCGATTACGCCATTCACTCTCAACCGAATAGGCCAGCGATACCCGCTCAGGATCGCGACTGTTCCAGCCATCTTCCGCCAGCCGCACTTTTTCAATCGCCTGTTCTGGCCGGGTAAACGGCGGTAAAGGCGGACGGGATTTTTCCATCTTCTGCTCCTTAGCAGCTCAGAGACCAAGGCGAAATCTGAAACCATTCATGCAAAGAGGCTCGCACAGGAGCCGCCCGTAGCGGATCAGAGTTCGAGTGCGTGGATCTGACTGACCGCGCGCGCCGCTTCCTGGCCTTTTTTCACGAAGTGCTGGGTATAGAAATCGATAAACTCTGCCGCTGGCTGGAAATTATGGGGCGTCAGCGAGACGGAAAAGATCGGCACGTTCGTCGCCAGCTGCGCCTGCATCAGGCCACTTACCACCGCCTGCGCCACGAAGTCATGGCGATAGATGCCGCCATCGACCACCAGTGCGGCGCAGACAATCGCATCATAGTTACCGGTCTGTGCCAGACGCTGTGCAAGCAGTGGCATCTCAAATGCACCCGGCACATCCCAGGTTTTCATCTCATAGGGTGTACCGCGGTTCTCAAGCTCCTGCTCAAATCCGACCAGAACCTGGGACACAATTTCGCTGTGCCAGTTGGCTTTAATAAAGGCGACTTTTAACGGCTGCATGACTTACTCCAGTAAAAGATAACATCCGGCGGTAGCGACCATCGCCGCTCCCCGAATCAATAGGTTGAGTTCAGAAGGCCGTTAAGCCGCTGATCGTTATTACTATACTGTAATGTAAAGGGTCTGTGTCCATCATTGTGATTTTATGTGAATAAGCTATGACCGGCAGCCTGTGAGTTTCACCGATGCCCCTCCCTCCGAAACCGCAGCATGGCTGTTAATCCTGCGGGATAGTGCCTGATTACGAGACCGGTTCCAGTTAAGCGATTGCTTAAATAAAATACTGGATATTTGAACAGGTATTTGTATAATTAATCTACTGCCCGTTGGGTATTGGTAGCGTTAGTGAGGGGTGAACCCATGATGATTTCGACTCAAAGCCTCAAATCTCTGGAACAATCGGTCACCATGAGCAGCCGTGAGCTGGCTCAGATAACCGGCATCACGCATGGAGAAGTTAAGCGGTTAATCAAAAGCCTTGAGACGGCTCAGCGTCTCTCCCAACCGATCAACGTTAATGACTATGAGCGGGAAGGGGAGCTGCGTCAGGAGTACCGTCTGAACAAACGTGACTCACTGCTGGCTGTGGCACGTTTATCACCGGGCTTTACCGCAGAAGTGCTGGATCGCTGGCAGGATCGTGAAAAAACCTCTCATCTGCCTGACTTTACCAATCCGGCGGAAGCGGCGCGCGCCTGGGCTGAGCAGTTTGAACAGCGTCAGGCCGCGGAGCAGCAGCTGGCGCTCTCGGCACCCAAGGCGGCCTTTTTTGATAGCTATGTCGAGGTCAATGATTCGCTGGGCTTTCGTCAGCTCTGCAAGATGCTGAAAGTGAAAGAGCCGGAGTTCCGCCAGTTTCTGCTGGAACGGAACATTATGTACCGTGCCAAAGGGATCCTGACGCCGCAGCACTATCATTTGCAGGCGGGCTATTTCACGCTGCATACCGGTACAGGTGAAAACCAGCACGCTTTCTCTCAGGCACGTTTCACCTCGAAAGGCGTGAAGTGGGTAGCCAGCCTGTGGGCCGGGCATCTGTCCGCTCAGCCAAAGGGTGCGGCCGCGTAAGCGTTCAGCCTCAACACATGGCTAAAGAGTGAAAAGCGGGGACAAAAAAGGCCGCATCATTGACGATGCGGCCTTTTGACGATGGATTACCGTTAGCGGTTACCAGCCTTTAATGGCATCGCCCTTGTAAACTTCTTCCGCTTTCGCCGCCACTTCCGGTGACTGTAATGCGGCTTTCAGCTTCTGAATTTTATCGCTGTCTTTATTCTCTTCACGGGATACCAGCGCGTTGACATAAGGTGAAGAGGCGCTTTCCATAAATAAACCGTCGCGGTGAGCGGATAATCCCGCCTGCGCCGAGAAGTTAGTATTGATGATCGAGAGCACGACATTGGGATCATCCAGCGTACGGGTCAGCTGTGGGGTATCCACTTCAACCAGCTTCAGATGCTTTGGATTTTCGGTAATGTCCAGTGAGGTCGGTAAATAGCCAACGCCATCTTTGAGTTTAATCAGTCCCTGTTGCTGAAGCAGCAGCAGGCTGCGTCCCAGAGTGGTGGCTTCATTAGAGATGGTGATGGTCGAGCCATCCTGCAACTCGCTGATGTTCTTGATTTTGTGTGAATAGGCGGCAATCGGGAATACAAAGGTTTTACCGACGACGGCAAATTTGTAGCCACGCTCCTTTGATTGCGCTTCCAGATAAGGCAGGCTCTGGAATGCGTTAGCATCCACTTCTTTATTATTCAGTGCTTCGTTAGGCAGCACATAATCATTGAAGTTGAGCACTTCCACATCAAGTTTATATTTATCTTTAGCGACCTGCTGTACCACCTGCCAGATCGCTTCATCCGGCCCGGTGTTAATTGCGACTTTGACTTTGTTATCGTCGTCTTTCGAGCAGGCAGATAATAATAAAACAGAACTGGCGAGTAACGCCGTGAACAGACCTTTCATTATCAGAAATCCCTCAGATAGTAGATGGCATCAAAGATAATACAGAATGACGCTGATGCGTACTCACTGACAGATATAACTTATAACTACATGCAGAATATTGGTCACTAAACAGCCACTGTGTTTTGTTATGTCGCAACCGGTTAATTAATCAATCCACCACAAATGCGGCGGCCAGCCAGACAATTCTCTTCTAAACTTCAGAGCCCGCTCTTAGGGCATTTCATTGATGATTAACAGGGATTCACTATGTCGAAGCAAGATGAGAACCAGATTACCGCCGTTGAAGTGATGCGCAGCAGCGAGGCATGGAACGGCGAACGGATTGAATCTTATCCGGCGGGTCAGCCGGAACTCACCGTGATGCGTCTGTCACTGCCTGCGCATACCTCATTGCCCTGGCATACCCATCCGATGCCGAACGCGGCGTTTGTTCTTTCCGGCACGCTGATTGTTGAGGACAAACAGAGTGGCGAACAGCAGACTTTTCACGCTGGTGAAGCACTGAATGAAACGGTTAACAGTGCCCATCGCGGTTATACCCTTGAGGAGCCAGCGGAACTGGTGATTACCTATGCCGGTGTCAAAGGGCAGGAGCTGACCGAGCCGCTGCCGGGCGAGCCGGAAGAGTTCTGATGCCAGCCACAACGGCAGTGCAGCAAAGCCAGAGCGGATTGCGGCTAACAGCCAAATCCCGCTTTTCGCAGCAGCGTTTTTGCCTGCTCTGAGCCTAAGAACGCGGCCAGCCGTTCTGCCTGTGGCGTAATAACGGCACAGGCGTAGTGAGCAACAGGGTTCCAGGCTGCCGGGATGGTCATTACCGACAGCCCGGCAATCTGAGACAGGGCTGCACGATAGCTGGCGTAGCCGATGAAAATATCCGCCTGATCCTGCTGAATAATCCATTCCGCCGCCAGTTTGCCCGCCGGAATCGGAGCGGAGTCCCGTCCACCGACCAGGGGCTGTGCGCGCTGGCGAACGGCCTCACCGGCCTTTCCCATCCGGCTGAAAAGAGCCTGGGCGTAGTCACCGGAAGGATCGGCTCCCGGCGTTGACGTGGCTATCCGCAGCGAAGGGCGAGTGAGCAGACTGTGCCAGTCATCATCCGGCTCAGGCAGATCGCTGCGTACTGTCAGACAGAGAATATTGGTGGCAAAGGGCACAACGGAACGCGCCCGCCCATCACCCAGCAATTTATTCGGATGCTCATCGCTGGCTGAAGCAAAGAGATCGCAGTACTCACCAGCTTCAATTCGCTCACGCAGCAGCCCGGCAGGAGCAAAACAGCTCTCCACCGGCTCAGGAAAGTGTGCCATCAGCGCTGGCCATACCGGCCTCAGACTGCCTGCTGCCAGCACCCGCATCAGTCGGTTCCCTGATAGGTGGTGCGGTAGAAGCGCTGATACCAGTCATTGGCCAGCTTGCGCATATCAATATCCTGAAACCGTTGCGGATAGAGTTTTTTCGCCATCCATAATTCACCGAGACCCATCGCTTCCGGCATCGGATAGCCCCAGGCTTTGGCGTAGTCCGGCATCAGATAGACCCGATGGTTTTTTACCGCATTAATCGTCTGCAACTGCGGTGAGTTTTTGATCTCATCAACCACCGACGGATAGCGATCCTGCACGAAAATCACCTGCGGGTCCCAGGCGATAACCTGTTCCATCGACACGCTTTTGAAGCCTGTCACGGTCGCTGCCGCGACGTTGACCGCACCGGCATGCGCCATCATCAGGCCGGTATATTTACCGGAGCCGTAGGTAGTCAGCGCCGGGTTTGCCATATAAGCACGTACACGCTGATTCGCTGGCACATCCTTCAGGCGGTCGCTGACCCGTTTGCGCCCCTGAAAGGTTGCCTTAATCAGCGCCTGCGCTTCTGCGGGTTTGTTGACGATCTCACCGATAAGCGTGATTCCCTCGCGTAAACCCCGGTCATAAGCGATCTCTTCATCGGTCAGGGTCGGGTTCATTTTTCTGTTATCGCCCGGTTCGTCATGCCGCAGAGAGATGGCCACCACCGGGATACCCAGCGCGCTGATGCTGTCGATCATCTCCTGTGGCGCATAGTTGGTGACAAAGACTACCTGCGGATGCAGCGCCACCAGTTTCTCAGGATCGACATGGGTCAGATCGCCCAGCGCCGCCTTCTGATTCAGTTCCGGTGCCAGCCGGGCATAACCCTCACCAAGCTGTTGTTTCCAGTTAGCCATGACGCCGACAATCCTGTCTGTGGCATTCATCTGGACCAGCAGGTTGAGCGTCTGATGCTGAAGTACAACGACGCGATCGACACGGTCAGGGATCGTCACCTGGCGGCCAGTCTGGTCGGTGATCTGGCGTGATGCCTGCGACGTAAGCGGAAGGAGTATCAGTAAAGCGAGCGTACAGAGCTGCCAGAAGCGTTTGATCATTATGTCCTCACATTTCGATATGCACTGGATTATATAGCGATAAGTGAAGTACGTCACTAAGCCTGTCAGCAGGCAAGGGTTTTAAAGCGTCCCAGAAGAGGATTGCTGAAGGGGTGAAAAGAAGAGATGTGAACCCTGAAAAGAGATGAGATGATCGGCGGGTTTATGTGAAAGCTCACGCAATCTATCACGCCTTGCGCGGTACGGGGCGCGTAAAGCCACCACCTCATGACGCTATGATGGAACCCATAATGACCAGCGATTTTCCCCTGCTTGATGTGCAGGGAGTAACCTATGCTCTGCAAGGCCAGACCCTGTTGGCACCTGTTTCACTGCAATTAAATGCCGGTGATTTTTTGCTGCTCAACGGACCTTCCGGCAGTGGCAAAAGTACCTTGTTAAAGATTTTATCCTCACTGCTGGCGCCGACAGCGGGAGAGATCCGCTTTGAAAACCGCAATATCGCGGAAATAAAAGCTGAACACTATCGCCAGCAGGTCTCCTACGTCTTTCAGACGCCACAACTGTTCGGTGACACGGTATACGACAATCTCGCGCTGCCGTGGCAGATTCGCCAGCAGCATCCCGCACGCGAGGCGCTGATCGCTTCGTTAGAGAGCGTGAATCTCGACGCCGGGATGCTGGATAAAAAGGTCGGGCAGCTGTCGGGTGGGGAGAAACAGCGGGTAGGGCTGCTGCGTAACCTGCAATTTATGCCAAAAATTTTGCTGCTGGATGAAGTGACCAGCGCGCTGGATGAAGAGAATAAGCGGCTGATCCAGCAACTGATTCAGCATCATGTGCAGCAACAGCAGCTGGCGGTAGTGTGGATCAGCCACGACGTGAATGAGATACGCCAGGCTGAAAACGTGTTACAGCTTACGGCCCCGGAACGAAGAGAAACCGATGAATCAGTATAATATTACCGATAGTTCACTGTTACTTTCCCTGATGCTGGTGATGATAGCGCTGCTTATCAGCCAGAAAGAGAAGCTCGGCATGAGCAAAGATATTATCTGGAGTGTATGTCGGGCCATAGTGCAGTTAGTCATCGTCGGCTATGTGCTGAAGTCGATTTTTGATCTCAACAATCGCTGGCTGACCATCCTGATGGTGCTGTTTATCTGCATTAATGCGGCGCTTAACGCGCGTAAACGCAGCCGCAATATCGATCATGCCCTGATGATCTCTTTTGTCGCTATTACCAGCGGAACGGCACTGACGCTGACGATTCTGGTGCTGAGTGGTGCCATTGAGTTTATTCCCATGCAGGTGATCCCCATCTCTGGCATGATCGCCGGTAACGCGATGGTGGCGGTGGGTTTATGCTACAGCAACCTGAATCAGCGGTTCAGCGACAATCAGCAAAAGATTCTGGAGATGTTGAGCCTGGGGGCATCCGTGAAACGGGCCTCCGCGCGGTTAATACGAGACAGCATCCGGGCAGCCATGATCCCCACGGTTGATGCGGCGAAAACCGTGGGGCTGGTGAGTTTACCCGGCATGATGTCGGGGCTGATTTTTGCGGGTGTCGATCCGGTTAAGGCGATCAAATACCAGATTATGGTGACCTTTATGCTGATGGGAACCGCCAGCATATCAACCATTATCGCGGCCTATTTGTCGTACCGCCGTTTTTATACTGCGCGGGCGCAGCTGAAAATCAGTTGAGTGTGTGCCGGGCGTAGCTTACTGGGGGGCATACTTTTAGTGCGCATAATCTATCTTATGTTAAATTAATCTCACCGGTAACCTATCACGGAGAAAGCATTGTGCAGTGGTTCAGTCAGGGAAAATTTGAAGTTCGTCTTGAGTGGGGCCTATCCGCTGTAGAGCATCTTGCCGGGGAAGTCGACTGTGCTGTCGTTGTGGACGTTATGTCGTTTTCAACGTGCGTCAGTCTGGCTGTCAATAATGGTGCCTGTATCTATCCGTATCCATGGAAAGATGCGTCCGCCATTGAATATGGTATGAAGATCGGAGCCAGTACAGCGAGCCCGGACAGAAGATTCAGTGGTGAAGGCTACACTTTGTCGCCAGCTTCGATCAGGAACATAAGCAATGGTGAAAAGCTGGTACTCCCATCGCCTAACGGATCTGCCGTTTCGTTCAAGGCAAGGGACGCAGGGATAGCAGTTTTTAGCGGTTGTTTTAGAAACCTGTCTGCTACTGCGAATGCCTGCCGCTCGTTCAGGCGTGTTCTGGTTATCCCATGCGGAGAACTCTGGCCCGATGGCAGTCTCCGTCCCTGTATTGAGGATTACGTGGCATCAGGCGGAATTATTGCTGCAATGGCGCGCGAAGATTGCTCACCAGAAGCTCAGGCTGCGGTAGCAGCCTGGCAGCATCACCACAAGCAAAACTTGGAGCTTCTTCGGGAATGTTCGTCTGCGTTAGAGCTGACGCAGCGTGGATTCGACGAGGATGTAAATCTCTGCCTTGAGATAGACAAATCCAAAAAGGAGTGTCGCCTGTGGGGCGATGCTTATGTGTCAGCGTTGGCTAAGAAAAGCAGTTCATAACAGAACTCTTACATTCGATAATGCGAAGACTAAGAGAGTGTCAGCCCCCTGCTTTATTCTGCCGTTACCAGGCACGTGCTTTCAGCAACGCCCCCTGGACTAAGGAGAACCCCGGCAGTAACAATCGCCGGGGCAGCCGCGTCAGACAGCGGTCTGGGCAAAGGCGCAGAGTTTGTTTCCAACCGGGTCCCGGAGATAAGCGATGCATTTGCCATCCGGGCGGGTATGAGGCAGAGATTCTGCTGACGTACCGCCGTTCTCCACACCGGCTTTATGCCAGGCATGAACCGCTTCGGCGCTGGGTAACTCAAAACCGATGGTGCCACCGTTAGCATATGTCGCTTCCTCACCATTAATCGGCTTGGTAATGATGAACCGCTGTTTTCCTTGTCGGTAGAAAGGCCGCTCCAGCTGGTCATAACCTTGATCATCCAGCTCAACATAAGCAAAAATCGCGTCGTAAAACCCTTTTGACTTATTCATATCTTTGGCACCAACAACGACATGGCTATACATGGTCTTAAATCCTTGTGGCTGAAAAGTAATGGTTTTACAGCATAGGCCAGTTTTTTAGGTGTGGTAAGGTCGTTTTGTAGCAACAGCTTACCCATCCCTATAAAGGAGAGACCTTCTCAACCTGGTGCTGAAAGACGTAGGGGTCAGACAGTAATTCAAATTGCTCATCATCGGGATAAGTGACTGCGACCTGATACTGTTCGCCTGCAAAAGCTTTTACCGCCGCCAGATCCCGCCAGTAGGTCGCCAGAAAGAAATGCTCCCAATCGCCCTGTGTCTCTCTGCGTACAAGGGCTCCCAGATTCCCCGGTGTCCCCCTGGAATGTTCCACGCCAGTTTTTTGCAAATGGCGTGCAAAATCTTCTGCGTGCCGGAGCGGTACGCACCCATGCCATGTCCTGACTATCATCTCGCTATCCTCATGTAATAAAGGGATTTAAACCATAACAGGATATGACCGAAAACAGCAGCAGCGACAAAAGGCACAGGGAAAAGACCGTCACATCAACCGTCATGACGGTCTGTTTACCTTATGCCGGCAGATCGGTGCGGTCGCCGCGCGTGCTGGGATGAGAAATAACGATAAACTCAACCGGCACTTCAGCGTCGTTCCTGGCCTGGTGTCTGGCTGCTGGCGGGATCTCGATCCCCTGCCTGGCGGCGATCTGATGGGTTTTCCCCTCCAGTTCCATGGTCAGCACGCCTTCGAGTACAAAGAAAAACTGACGGGAAACGGCATGAAAATGGCGCTGCTCCTGCGTATTGGGTGGCATTTTTTCATGGATGATGAGCATGTCCTCTCGCTTCATCAGATACCAGCCGTCGCAGGCCTCACCCCAGTTATAGTGCTCAGCACTCTCTTTTGAAATCACTCTTCACCTCAGATCAATCAGCAAAACTGAAGAGTATCAGTCAGATAAAAATCCTGAAACGCCCGGCGGACGTTAATCAGGATTTTTATCCCGGCGATTACTCTTTGGCTATTGGCGTCTCGCTCTCATCAATTTTGGTGTCGCCCTGAATTGTTTTAATCCGCTTCTCAACGTCATTCACCTGTTGGCTGTTGTGCAGCAGGGTATAGGTCAAATCAAATTCAGTACTGGCACCGGGTTGTAACTGCTTCACGCGCTTCTGTTCACGTTCGACCGTGACCGGATAGGCGTAACTGGTGCCAGGCTCAATGCCGGTGACGTAGCCCTGTTTCAGGGTGTCGGTGTTTTTCCATAAGGTGAGCAGCGGTAGCTGACGGGTGTCGAACTGAATCGACGCCCCGCTGTTCCCGGCCTTGTTGACCACCGCGGCCACCGTCTGGTGATTGCTGTCGGAAAGCGGCTTGATGTTAAACACCATCTCATCAAAATCTTTGGTCGGGCCTTTATAGGTCTGCCACTCTTTTAAGCCCGCTTTGGCGTAATCGTTGAAGGGGCTGATAGCGGACATCGGTGCCAGGAAGCGTGCGCCCTCTTCCAGAATCGGCGTGCCGAAGTTGCTGTGATAGATGATCTGATAATCGTGGGGATAGTCAGCGTGGTTGGTTAACACATCGTGCAGGCTGAAACTGTTGCTGCCAGGGATATAACGCAGCTCGGTCATGGTCTGTAAATCAGCCTTTTTGAACGTGCTCTCTTTAATCAGGCCGCGAACGCGAATTTCGTGTGGGGCGGCATCGGCGACCTCGACTTCCAGCTGAGAGACCGGCGTATTACCGGCTTTGCCATGCAGCGTATAGATCCTGCCCTCATCGGTCACCGGATGACCGGTCCATTCGTAGCCGCAGCGCACCATCATTTCGTTGAAACCTTCCAGCCAGCCCAGGCCGTTACGGCTTTCAAGGTTCATGAACGCCGGATTGACCACCTCTTTGACGGGCGAATCCCAGCCCATCCGGGTGCCGAATCCTTCAACCCGCAGTAAATTCATGCCACGGGTAGGACTCAGGGTGATCGTCAGCCCTTCCTGACTGCGGATCACCAGAATTTTACTGCCTTCCTGTTTGCCACCGTGCAGTACTTTTTGCTCGATGCTGAACGGCTTACCCTGCAACTTCAGCTCACTGCTGGAGATTTGCCAGTTTCCTTGCTCGATGCCCTGTTCAGCGCTGGTCAGCACCCAGGTTTTTGCCGCGGCCGAACCTGAAACCAGTAAAGCTATCGCCGTTAATGCCAGTTTAGTTTTCATTTTTACCCCATTAGCTGAATCGTTTTTTCATTCCATAAGGGAAATTTACTGAATGGGGTCAAAAAGAAACGTGATGAGGCTCACCTGCCGGGAAATGACCGCTGTTTAGCGGTGATATTGCGAGATAACTCACAGATAGCGTGTCATGAAACGCAATATTACCGCTGTTTTTGTGAGATCTATCGCCCCAAGCTAACTCGATTCAGCTTTAAAGCCCGGTCAGCCGCAGTAACATTGCGACAAAATATTACGAAAAAATCGTTAAAAAAATTCTAAAAAAAGCGCAACTTTTTGGCGTTTTAAACGAACCTGTTATCAGGGACGTCAGACAACCCCGTCTGATCGTCAATGGAGAGAGTAAAGCCAATGAAAAACACCCTGAAAACCCTGGCCGTCGCGACGCTGCTGGCCCTGAGCGTGCCGGTTACCTCCGCCTTTGCTGCCTTACAGGTTGGTGAGAAAGCACCAGACTTTAAACTGGACGCGGCACTGGCAGGTAAAGCGACCACGTTCTCCCTGAAACAGGCCCTGCAGAAAGGTCCGGTGGTGCTCTACTTTTTCCCCGCCGCTTTCAGTGCAGGCTGTACGCTGGAAGCCCATGACTTTGCTGAAGCGACCGATGAGTTCAGCAAACAGGGGGCGACGGTGATTGGTGTCACCGCCGGTAATACCGATCAGATTGCTAAATTCTCGAAACTCGAATGCCGTGACAAATTTACCGTCGCCGCCGATCCGGGCGCGAAAGTCGCTGCCGAGTACAAAAGCACCATGGAGATGAAAGGTCAGAAGCTGTCAGACCGTACCTCTTATGTCATCGCACCGGATGGCAAAATCCTGCTCAGCTACACCGATAAAAACCCCGACGCGCATATCCAGAAAGCGATGGATGCCGTTAAAAAATATCGTCAGGCCAATCCGGCATAACTTCATCTTCTGAGCAGGTTCACCATGCTGACAGCCATTGCGGCCGCCTTTCTCGGCGGCATTATTCTCAACCTTATGCCCTGCGTCTTTCCGGTGATCTCGCTGAAAGCGCTGAGCCTGATCCGCCATCATGACACACCTTCAAAGGCACGCGCTGAAGGCCTGGCGTTTCTGCTGGGCGTCGTCGTGACCATGGTTGCCCTGACGGCAGTGCTGCTGCTCGCCAGGGCCGGAGGCGCATCGGTTGGCTGGGGATTCCAGCTCCAGTCCCCGCTGGTGATCGCCGCGCTAATCCTGGTGATGCTGGGCTCAGCACTGAATCTGCTTGGATTGTTTGAAGTCGGACTGTCGATTCAGCGGGTCGGCGAAGTAGGAAGCGATCGCGGCGGGTTGGCAGGCTCAGCCCTGACCGGCGCGCTGGCGATCATTGTCGCCACACCCTGTAGCGCGCCCTTTATGGCCAGCGCCGTGGGCTACGCCCTGACCCAGCCTCCGCTGGTGAGTCTGGTGATCTTTATAGCGCTGGCGCTGGGTTTTGCCGCGCCCTTTACCCTGATCTCTTTTTTCCCGCTGCTGGCGCGGATTTTACCGAAACCGGGAGCCTGGATGAACACGCTGAAACAGGGCCTGGCTTTTCCGATGCTGGGCGCGGTCGGCTGGTTAATCTGGGTGCTGGAGCGTCAGGCAGGATCGGCGGCGCTGGCGGCGATTCTGGCCTGCTGCCTGCTGCTGAGCTTCGCGGCCTGGCTGTATGGCATGGCGCAGAAACGCCGTATGATGGGCCAGCGTCATGGCTGGCTGCACGCCGCCACCGCCCTCTTCCTGGCGCTGGTCGCTCTGCCGCTGATCAACCTGGATCGCTTTGCGGCCGAAGCCCCGGAAACGGATGCCGCTGCGCAGGCGGCTGCGGCGGTGGCCTGGTCACCGCAGAATGTCGATGCGATTAAAGGCCAGGGCAAGCCTATCCTGGTGAACTTTACCGCCTCCTGGTGCATTACCTGCCAGGTAAACGATCGCACATCATTATCGACGCAGGCGGTGAAAGCGGCGATGGCGCGAACCAGCACCATTTACATGGTCGCCGATTCAACCAAATACAATCCCGATGTTGAGCAGGCGCTGAGTGATTTCGGCCGCGGTGGATTACCGCTCTATGTGGTCTATCCCGCCGATGGTGGCAAGCCGGTGGTGCTGCCACAGGTGCTGACACCGGGCATTGTGATTTCGGCGCTGGATCAGGCAACGGAAAAAGGAAAGAAAATCTGAGGCTACTGATGAGACGATTTGATGGCATCTCTCCGGCGCAACCTGTCAGCGTGCTGATGCGCGATGTCAGAAACTGATCCACGCGCCCGGCCGTGGCCAGCATTAATGGCGCGTGCCCAGGCGGGTGACAGAGCGGCCTATAACCAGGTACTGAAAGCGATGGTTCCGGCCATCCGGGCACTGGTGTGCAAAAAAATCCGTGACGAAGTGCTGGTTGAGGATGTGATCCAGGAGACGTTGCTGGCAATACATCGGGTACGACACACCTATGATCCCCGGCGCCCCATCATGCCGTGGATCAGCGCAATCGCCTCAGCCCGGACCGTTGACGCCCTGCGGCAACAGGGGCGGCGTCAGGAGGTGCAGGCTGAGGAGGAGCTGGAGCGGCAGACCGCGGAACAGCCCGAACTCACCGACCCGGATGCGCTCTCCGGCTATTTAGCGCATCTGCCGCTGCGCCAGCGGGAGATCGTTGAATCAGTTCATCTGCGTGAGCAGAGTCTGGCCCAGGCCGCGGCGGAAACCAATCAGTCTCTCTCTGCGGTCAAAGCGCTGTTGCATCGCGCAATGGTTAATCTTCGTAAATATGGCAGGGGTCATCATGAGAAGTCATGATCTGTTAATTGATCAACTCAGCGAGACGGCGCTGCCGGTGCGGCGTCTCTGGCCGACCGCCTGGCGTGTCGCGGGCTGGCTCGCCGTGGCCTTGCCGGGCGGTGCATTCAGCAGCTGGGCGTTTCACAGCAGCCTGACCGACTGGTCTCAGCCTGGCGCGGTGACGGCGTTAATTGCCCTGCTGCTCTCCTTGCTGATTGCCGGCAGCGCGCTGGCGGCAGCTTTTACGCTCAGCATCGCGGGAAGAAAGCCGCCCGGCCTGCGCTGGCCGCTGTTGCTGGCGGTAAGCTGGCTGGCGCTGAATCTGGTTAATATGTCTTTTACAACCGCACCTATCGGTTCCAGCCGGTTTGGTGAGGGGATTCACTGCTATCTGTTTATGCTGTCGGCCAGCCTGCCGATGGTGCTGATCTCAGTGATCGCACTTAGCCGCACCCGCTCGCTCCATCCGGCGCGGACGCTGGCCCTGTCGGGCTGCGGCAGTGCTTTTGCCTCCTCCATGCTGCTGTCGTTATGCCACGACACGCATCTGCATATGATCGATTTTTCAATGCATCTGGCGGCCGGTGTGACCATTGTGGCGCTGACGGTGATTGCCGGACGGCGCTGGGTCAGACGGGTTTAGTGGCGCGGGCATAGGTGTGCATCAGCGTGAATCCGCCCTGCTGCTGACAAATCACCGACTCTGGCCCAGGCTGAAAGGAGGCATAATCCACTTCTTCAGGAGATCGCAATGCAAGATGAAATGACGGGACAATGCCACTGTGGTGCAGTGGCATTCAGGGTGACGCTGAAAGACGGTTTTAACACGGTGCGTCGCTGCAACTGTTCGTTTTGCCGGATGCGCGGCGCGGTGGTGGTATTCGCTACTCAGGTTGAAGTGACCCAGGGCGAAGCGCAGCTGACAGAATATCGTTTTAACAGTAAGGCGGTGGGCCACTACTTCTGCTCAGTCTGCGGTATCTACACCTTTCATCAGAGCCGTTCGCAACCCGATCAGTTTGGGGTTAACGTCGCCTGCCTGGAGGGCATCTCCCCCTTCGATTTCCCCGATGTGCCAGTCTCTGATGGCATTAATCATCCCAAAGATGGCGGTGCCGGGGGTGTAGCCGGTCATCTGGTCTACACCCCAAGCCGATAAGCCCGCTACTCCCGGCTGGGTTTGCCGCTGAAGCGGGTAATTGGCTTCTGTTCTTCACGATCGATTTGCTGCGAGAAAACTTCCAGCGCAGCAAAGATCGGTCGCAGACCACGCCATAGCTCTTCATCATTCAGTAAGCGGATAATGCCGCGGATCCCTGGCGCGGCTTTATCTTTGTGGGCCTCATCGCGCTCTGGCTTCACCGCCATCGCCGCGTCACGCAGCGCCAGCAGCAGATGGTTAAACCGCTCCGGCGGCACGCTGCCCAGCGTCATCATCAGCAGTGAGAGGTTTTGTAACGCGCTCTGCGTTCCCGGCTGATTGAGGCCGGAAACCAGAATCTTACCCACCTCACTGTTGGACTTCACCAGGTCGTTGGCCAGCCGCAGAAAGCCATGCTGGTGGAGATTTTCAATCAGCTCATCCATCGCCTCTCTGGCGGTGGGTTCAGTCCGCGTGGGCGTGACCTGATATTTCATCCGTTCTGCCATTAGAATTTCTCCGGTTTTTCAACGTGTTCAGGCGGCTCACGATACCCCTCCTGCTGCCATTTCTGCTCAACCGGCAGATGGTCCAGCGGAGTACGGTTGCCATAGCGGAAGTTATGGCGCGGAATAGGGTCGGGCTGAGGCCGGCGGTCAACGCGCTTCATGTTGACGGCGATCTCTTTATAGGCAGGCGTATTCACGTCGGGATCGTGATGTTCCCCGGTCAGGGCATTGACGCCCTCTTTGCCGTGGTGGATCGGCATAAACAGCACGTTCCCGGCCACGCGATCGGTAATCACCACCGGCACATCCAGCGAACCGCGCCGTGAGGTGATCTGCACCCACTCCCCTTCGTTCAGCGCGCGCGTAGCGGCCAGCTCCGGTGAGATTTCAACAAAAGCGTTGGGCGACAGCGACATCATGCGCCCGCCCTGCCCGGTCTGGTTGGTTGACTGGAAATGTTCCAGCATCCGGCCATTGTTCAGCAGCAGGTTAAACTCTGCATCCTCCTGCTCCGCTGGCGGCTGCCAGCTCAGCGGATAGAGTCGCGCTTTGCCATCCGGGAAATTGAAGCGCTCGGTATAGAGCAGCGGCGTGCTTTTTCCGTCTGCGCTGACCGGCCAGAGCTGCGACTGCCAGCCGACCAGTTGCTCATAACTGACGCCAGCGAAGATTTCCGCGATGCCCGCCGCCTCAGCCATGATCGCGCCTGGATTAGGATAGCGCCACGGATGACCGAGTCGGGCCGCCAGATCGGTGAAGATTTGCCAGTCCGGGCGGCTATCTCCCAGCGGTGACATCGCCGGTGAAAAGTGCTGGATGCGTCGCTCAGTGTTGACGTAGGTTCCCTCTTTCTCAACGCTCGGGCAACCGGGCAGGACCACATCGGCGAACTCAGCGGTGCGGGTCATGAAAATATCCTGCACCACCATAAAATCCAGCCGGCTGAAGGCTTCATGCACTGAGGTGGAGTCCGCATCGGCAAAGGCGGTCTCCTCACCGGTGATATACATCGCGCGAATTTTGCCCTCATGGGCGTGCTGCACCATTTTAAAGTTATCCGCACCTGGCTTATCAGATAACGCTTCAGGTGACACACCCCAGGCGCGCGCCCATTTCTCCCGCACTGCCGTATCGCTGACTTTCTCATAGCCCGGATAGAGATTACTCAGGCAACCGAAATCACTCGCGCCCTGCACATTATTATGCCCGCGCATCGGATAGCCGCCGGTGCCGGGTCGGCCATAGTTGCCGGTGACCAGCAGCAGATTGGAGAGCGCCGTACTGGTGTCGGCACCGTGGCTATGCTGCGTGATCCCCATTGCCCACAAGATACAGGCGCTACCCGCCTGGCCGATCATCTCCGCGGCTTCGGTAAGTTGAGTTTCGCTCAGGCCGCAGATCTCACTGGCAAAGGCCAGCGTGAAGGGCGCGAGTGATGCGCGGTACTCCTCAACCTGATTCACCCGCTGCGCCAGGAAAACGTCATCGGCGTAACCCTGGTCGAACATATATTTCGCCATCGCCGAGGCCCAGACCAGGTCGGAGCCGGGACGGATACGCAGATAGCAGTCAGCCCGATCCGCCATCTCATGGCGGCGGGGATCAACAACCAGCAGTTTCTGCCCCTTGTGCTTGTGGCTCTGTTTGATGTGCGAGGCGATAACCGGATGGTTTTCACTGAGATTACTGCCCACAAGCACGATCAGATCCGTCTGTTGCAGATCCTCTATCGTCCCGGCATCGCCGCCATAACCCACCGTGCGGAAAAGCCCTTCTGTCGCCGGGTTCTGACAGTAGCGCGAGGAGTTATCGACGTTATTGGTGCCAAAGATAAGTCGGGCGATTTTCTGCGTCAGATAAGCTTCTTCATTACTTCCTTTGCTGGAGCCGATAAAGCCGATGGCGTCGCCGCCATATTGCCGGGCGACAGCCTGCAATCCGTCGGCTACGCGCTGCAACGCTTCATCCCAGCTGGCAGGCCGGAACCGGCCATTCTCGCGGATCAGGGGCGTGGTCAGGCGCTCCGGGCTGTTGACGAAATCCCAGCCAAATTTGCCTTTTACGCAGGTAGAGATGCCGTTTGCCGGTGCCTCGGCGACCGGCTGAACTTTCAAAATATGGCGATCGCGGGTCCAGATTTCAAAACTGCACCCCACTCCGCAGTAGGTACAGACGGTTTTAGTTCGTTTGATTTCAGCCTGGCGCAACGCGACATCAATTTTTGATACGCCGGTGATCGGCTCCATGCCGATGCTGTTTTCCAGCGTTTTCACAAAGTCGATCAGCGGACGTTTCAGCCCCTCATCCATCGCGGTGAACGGACCGGCGTCTGGCTGCATGGTTTTTTCCAGCAGCGCGTTACAGGGGCAGACCGTGACACAATGTCCGCAGCTGACGCAGCTGGAACCGGCGATTTCAGTGCCGCCGTCCCACAGGACGCGCGGATGCGCCTGGGTATAGTCAATCGACAGCGTTTCGTTGACCTCGACATTCTGACAGGCTTCGACGCAGCGGCCGCATAAAATGCACTGGTCAGGGTCGTAAGTATAAAAGGGGTTGGAGTGATCTTTCGCGTAAGGTTTGGGCTGATGCGGATAATACTGAATCGGGATGTGCATATCTGCCACGGCGTTATGCAGGGTACAGTCGCCGGTATTGTGTTCGCAGACGGTGCAGTAAAGCTCATGGCGGTTAAGCAGGCGATCCATCCCTTCCTGCTGCGCGGCCTTTAATTCCACGCCCTCGCTCTGCACCGACAAGCCTTCCTGCGTCCGCAGTGTGCACCCCCTGACCCGCTCCCCGTTGGCGTCAACCCAGCAGACATCGCAGCTTTGCAGAGGTTCTAACGCCGGGTGGTAGCAAACATGAGGTAACTTTTTTCCCTGTGCATCAAGAAAATCAATCAGGGGCTGATCGGCTAACCCTTTTAACCGCTCACCATTGTAAATAATGGTGCAGTAATTTTCGCTCATATAAGCCTCTTGAGGTGTATCCGGCTGAAAAATATCCCTGTTTCAAATAGGGTTGACACTTCAGCTTAGTGAGGATTAACAGCCCCGCCATCGATACCGCTACGCTTATCTGCGTTACTGATTGAATGTTAATATTTTTTTAAAATGTAATGACTTTTTACCGTGTGGAACAGCTGCCGCCTTTACACACGAGGTTCTGCTTACTGGCAACACGATTGCTCTGATAAGCGAACGGGAACGGAACGCTGGTAAGCAGCCCGTGAATTTTATTACGTAGCAAGTCCGCCGCTGTGGTTGAAGCGGAGTTGAAGAAAAATTAGTATGTTGTAACTATAAACAGGGACCTTAACGGCTTCGCACACCTGTTCTGTCCCTTTATCAATCAGCCCCAGGAACAGGCTTGCCATTAGCCAGCCCCACCCTCTGCCCCCTGATCAGAAGCATTCCGCGATGTACGATGGCACGGTTAAACCGCTAGCCCCGTTTATCCTCTACGAAACATCAAGGTAATGGTGAATTATAAATACCAGATTACTATTGATGATACGCCTGCCTTTACCCTGCACGAGCAAGCTGACGGCGGGTTTGATCAGGGCGACCATCCGCCTGAGGTCCGGTATCTGGTGGCGCCAGGCTGAACGGCGATCCGCCATCCTTTTATCCATCACGACAGACAGAGGGCAATACCATGAGCACATTCAAGACCATCGACGGCACGACCATCTACTTTAAAGACTGGGGCACCGGTAAGCCCGTATTGTTCAGCCACGGCTGGCCGCTGGATGCCGATATGTGGGATAGCCAGATGAATTTCCTGGCGGAGCGCGGCTATCGGGTCATCGCCTTTGATCGCCGTGGCTTTGGTCGCTCTGACCAGCCGTGGACCGGTAATGATTATGATACTTTTGCCTCTGACATCAACGATCTGATCACCCATCTGGATTTGCAGCAGGTGACGCTGGTCGGCTTCTCAATGGGCGGCGGCGATGTCACACGCTATATTGGCCGCTACGGCAGCGACCGGGTCGCCGCGCTGGTACTGCTGGGAGCCGTGACCCCCATCTTTGGGCAAACCGCCGACTATCCGCAGGGTGTGGAGATGTCTGTGTTCGAGGGCATTCGTGATGGCCTGCTGAAAGATCGCGCCCAGTTTATTAAAGAGTTTGCGACACCCTTTTATGGTCTTAATGCCGGACAGACAGTATCCGACGGCGTGCTGACCCAGACGCTGAATATCGCGCTACTGGCCTCGCTGAAAAGTACGGTGGATTGCGTCACCGCCTTCGCCGAAACCGATTTCCGGGCTGACGTGGCGAAAGTGAAGGTGCCGACGCTGGTGATCCACGGCAGTAACGACCAGGTGGTGCCGTTTGAGTCGACCGGTAAAGTGGCGGCGGAGATGATTGAGGGAGCGGAACTGAAGGTCTATGACAATGCGCCACACGGTTTTGCCGTGACGCATCAGGATCAGCTGAATCAGGATCTGCTGGCATTTCTCAGCGCGCACTAAGGCAAAAAACTGCGCGGCGTCTGCCGCGCAGTACTGATATTAACGGGTCGGATGATTCACTTCATTCGGCCGAAGGTCAAACAGCAGCACTTCCGCCCCTTCCCCGTGACTGAATGACAATGTTTTCTCATTACGGACACGCGCTCCGTCACCGGCATTAAATTGCAGGCCATTGACCCGGACACTGCCGCGCGCAACGTGAATATAGGCGTAGCGATTATCCGGCAGCGTGATCGTCTGCTGCTCGTCGCCCTGGAATAACCCGGCGTAAATACGGATGTCCTGACGCACCCGCAGCGCTCCGTTTTCGCCCTCAGGTGAAATAATCAGCCGCAGGTTGCCACGTTTATCCGCTTCACTCACCGAAACCTGCTGATAGCCCGGCGGGGTATTCTTTTCGGCGGGAACCACCCAGATTTGCAGGAAGTGCACCCCCTCGGTACCTGAGTGGTTAAACTCGCTGTGCGTTACCCCGCTACCGGCGCTCATCAGCTGCACATCACCGGGGACGATAACTGAACCGGTTCCCATTGAGTCTTTGTGCGCCAGCGCGCCTTCCAGCACATAGGAGATAATCTCCATGTTGCTATGAGGATGAGCGCCAAAACCGCGCCCTTTCGCCACCCGATCATCGTTGATGACCAGCAGGTCGGAAAAGCCAGCCTGCTTTGGGTCCCAGTAATTGGCGAAGGAGAAAGTGTGACGGGAATTCAGCCAGCCGTGATCGCCGACACCGCGTTGTTCTGACAATCTTTGCTCAATCATATTCTGCCCCTTAATCGACCTGGTGAAGTGCGGATGCCCTTCGATAGAGACAGCATATAAGTAAACCGGATCACCCAACAATGGCGCAGAAAAGCAATCAGTGTCACGATTTAGTGGACAATAACAGTGTGACTGTCGCGCGCACCCTCCTCCGCCATCATTGATACCAGGCGTTGCGGGTCAGGGGAGTGAGCAGGCAATCATCTCTGAAGCGACTCAGCTGCTGGCGTTAATCACCTGCGCTTTGCGGAACCGATAGCGCTCATAAAGCACCGAGTACAAACCGCCCAGCACCACCAGAATGGCTCCCATCACCGTCGTCGACTCCGGCAGGTTGCCGAGCAGCAGGTAGCCGACCGCCACCGACCAGATCAGGGTGGTGTAGTCGAACGGGGCGAGCAGCGAGGCTTCGGCGTAGCGCAGGCTCAGGGTCATCAGGATCTGGGTAATCCCACCCAGCAGTCCGCATCCCACCAGCAGCGCCAGCTCGGTCCCCTGCGGGACTTTCCAGCCGCCGATTATGGTTACCAGCGACGTTAAAGCAGTGGTGATGGCGAACCAGAATGCGATAGCTCCCGGCTTCTCTTTGCCGTTGAGAAAGCGAATCTGCACCAGCGCGCAGGCGGTGCAGAACGCCGCCATCAGCGCCAGCAGGATGCCCGCCGACGCGGAGAAAGAGAACTGTCGCGTCAGGGAGAGATGGCCAGAGAACATCACCAGAATGCCGCTGAAACCGGTGCAAACCGCCACCCAGCGGTGGTGACGTACTTTTTCCCGCAGCAGCAGCGCGGCCAGCAGCACGGTAAACAGCGGTGCGGCGTAGTTGATGGCGGTTGCGTCAGTCAGCGAGATATAGAGCAGCGACAGATAGCTGAAATAGAGCCCGCCGGTGCCGGCCAGCCCGCGCACGAAATGGCCGCGTATGTTGCGGGTGCGGATCCCCTCCAGCACGCTGCCCTGGAACCGTAGCCAGATCAGCAGCGGCACCAGTGCCAGCACCGACCGGAAAAATATCACTTCACCGACCGGGATCGCGCCATCCAGCGCTTTCACACACGCCAGCATCAGAGTGGAACTCAGCGCAGCCATGATTTTCATCGCTATGCCAGCAGAGGCATTCATAACGGCAGTACCTTCAGGTTGAGATCCAGAATAAGTAACAGAATCAGCGCTCAGGCGGCGCGAATATCCATAGTGGCATAATGGCGTGCCACGATGTACCGCGATTAAAGGAGCGGCGGCATTAAATTTTTTTTTGCCGCGCCATGACAGCATGATGCGTTCGCGGGCGC
This sequence comes from Pantoea sp. C2G6, assembly GCF_051336815.1. Lineage (NCBI taxonomy): Bacteria > Pseudomonadati > Pseudomonadota > Gammaproteobacteria > Enterobacterales > Erwiniaceae > Pantoea > Pantoea sp. C2G6. The sequence goes on along the minus strand of NZ_JBGMNJ010000004.1, from coordinate 198,685 downwards.
GGTGAGGGGCTTATCCGGGCTGCTTCTGTTCTTTAACCAACCGCAGCTGAGTGGATGTGAATCCCCGGCCTTACCCTCCTCTCTTTCACGCGGCCAGCCATCCGTTTAATCTCACCCCACTCTGCTGCTACACTCTGCCTGCTGCCCTGTGCTATGGGCGCTGTCTCTGAAGGAACGGGAGTCCTGATGTCCACCTTGCGTTTACTGTTATCTGAATCGAACGATCCCTGGTTTAATCTGGCGGTGGAAGAGTGCATTTTTCGTCAGATGCCTGCCACGCAGCGGGTGCTGTTTTTATGGCGTAACGCGGAAACGGTAGTTATCGGGCGGGCGCAGAACCCGTGGAAAGAGTGCAACACCCGGCGCATGGCGGAAGATGGCATCCGGCTGGCACGTCGCAGCAGTGGGGGTGGCGCGGTATTTCACGATCTCGGTAACTGCTGTTTTACTTTTATGGCGGGCAAACCGGAATATGATAAAAGCGTTTCGACGGCCATTATTCTGCGCGCTCTGGCGTCGCTTGGTGTGGTTGCCGAAGCGTCGGGACGCAATGATCTGGTAGTCCCGACCGCTGACGGAGCGCGTAAGATTTCGGGTTCGGCCTACCGGGAAACCCCGGATCGCGGCTTTCATCACGGCACGATTCTGCTCGATGCCGATCTGTCACGACTGGCAGATTACCTCAATCCCGATGCGAAAAAATTGCAGGCCAAAGGGATCACCTCGGTACGCGCCAGGGTGACCAATCTGGTGGAGCTAATCCCTGGCATCAGCTATCAGGCGATCTGCTCCGCCGTCACTGATGCCTTTTTCGAACACTTCAGTGCCCGGTGTGAGCCGGAATATATTTCGCCCGACGCCCTGCCCGATCTGCCCGGCTTTGAGCAGCAGTTTGCGCGACAGAGTAGCTGGGAATGGAATTTTGGCCAGGCCCCCGATTTCTCCCACCTGCTGGATCAGCGCTTTGCATGGGGCGGTGTAGAGATCCACTTTGACGTGGAGCGCGGACGGATCACCCGCTGTCAGATTTTCAGTGATAGCCTCAACCCGGCACCGCTGGAAGCGCTGGCGCAGCGGTTAAAGGGCATCGTTTATCGGCCGGATGCGCTGGAGGCAGTCATCACAACACTGGTCGCCGATTTTCCAGCACAAAGCGGGGAGATAACGGAGTTACAGCAGTGGCTGGTCGCCAGCGTGCGTTAATGCTCTCGCACGGTTAATTTGCCTGCATGAGAAAATATATAAGAGAGCGAGGCAGCAAATAAAATAACCGCGCAACTGGCCGCTAAATAATAAAAAGCAAAAAACCCGCACAGGGCGGGTTTTTATTAATTATCAATTTCAGGCTTATCTGCTCAGGTTATTACCGTCATCGCGATTGTAAGGCTGTTTGATAATCAGAATTTACAGCGGGCTGACGTTAGCTGCTGATGGGCCTTTAGCGCCGTTTTCAATAGTGAATTCGACCTGCTGACCTTCATCCAGGGTTTTATAATCGTTGCCCTGAATAGCAGAGAAATGTACGAATACATCTTTGCTGCCATCCTGAGGAGAGATAAAACCAAAACCTTTACCCGCGTCAAACCATTTTACTAAACCAGTCATTTTATTAGACATCGATACTTCCTTAATTTATGAGCCACTACGTGGCGAAGATGGCCTGTCTTTCAGAAGGTTACTTACCAGGCTTTTAGGAGAAGACTCACGAAGAAGGGGTATCTTTAGATATCGCTTGCACTGAGGACTGCTTTACTAAAACTGCTTTGATAAGGTCTGTGTTCCAAACCGATGACGCTATTAAGTCATGCCTGACTGACTTTAGCAAACATTATTTAAATTTAATTTTAACATCCAGACGTCCGGAGCGCCCTCACTGATTTTATTTATCTTTTTATTTCGCGCTTTAGCAAAATGCGCATTTTTACTGAAGCATCATAAAATAATAATGGCTGGCGCTGCGGTAAAAAGAAAAGCCAGGGTCATGCGCGGCAAAAATAAAGCGCAGCGATAAGCTCGTCAAAAAGAGCCTCTCGCTGCGCGATGGCACCGCTGTCAGGCCAGTTGTGCCTGCTGGCGGACGGCATGCCGCGCCGTGATAACAAACACCATCAAACCGGCGAGTCCCAGTGCCACACCCACCCAGGCGGTTGAGATCCAGCCATAGCCCAGCGACACCGTCAGGCCCCCAAAATAAGCGCCCATCGCATTGGCGATGTTCAGCGCCGAATGGTTCATCGCCGCCGCCAGAGTCTGCGACTCATTCGCCACATCCATCAGGCGGATCTGCAAGGCGGGCAACAGCACCGAGCAGGTGCCGATCAGGAAGGTGGCCAGCAGGCCGGTCGCCACATGCTGGACCAGCACCGGAAACGCCATCATCACCAGGACATTCCATAACAGCGTCCAGCCGATGATCTTCAGCACCGGACCATCAGCCAGTCGGCCACCAACCAGATTACCCACAATCATCCCCAGTCCGAAGGCCACCATCGCCCAGGGGATCAGCGCAGCAGACATGCCAGCAATATTAATCAGCGTAGGGGCGATGTAGCTGAAAATGGCAAACATCCCGCCAAACCCCACCGCGCCCACCAGCAGCGTCAGCATCACCTGTGAATTTTTCAGCGCGCCCAGTTCCCGTAACGGATGCGCATCCGCATCGCCGGGCGTATAAGGCACATAGCGACCAATCAGCAGGCAGGTCAGCACCCCTATCACACCGACAAAGGTAAAGACCACGTGCCAGCTGAACAGTTGCCCTATCCAGGAGCCCAGTGGCACCCCAATCAGCGTTGCTACCGTCAGCCCCAGCATCAGTGACGCCAGCGCCCGGCCGCGTCGTTCCGCCGACACCAGGGAGGCGGCAACCAGTGACGCCACCCCAAAATAGGCACCGTGTGGCAGGCCGGTCAGGAAACGCGCCACGATCAATCCGTGATAGCTCTCCGCCATCGCGCTGGCGACGTTACCCACGCTGAACAGCGCCATCAGGATCAGCAGCAGCGATTTACGCGCCATGCGCGCGGCCAGCACCGCGATAATCGGTGCGCCGACCACCACACCCAGTGCATAGCTGGCAATGGCATTCCCCGCCTGCGGTTCGGTGATCGCCAGAGAGAGTGAGACATCCGGCAGCAGCCCCATCATGATGAACTCACCGGTGCCAATGCCAAATCCGCCCAGCGCAAGTGCCAGCAGCGCCCAGCGCACCAGGCTGGCGTCACCGGCGTCACGGTTATTTTTTAACAACATAATTTCCCAATGGATTAAACAGTCAACAGAACCAGCCAGGCCGGATAACAATGATTTAACGCGCTAAAACAGCGGGCAGACTATAGGAAGGAAGCGGGAACATGGCAAGCTGGTTTGTGATCCAGCGCACATTTTTGAGCCTGGTATGGCAGGGTCAGAGCGGTCCGGGAAGTGATGAGCCGCCGTTATCCGGCGGCGAATGAAATCAGCGTGGGAACAGCGACGGCGCCCAGAGGCTGGGGTCGACCTCGGCAAACCGGGCACGCACGAAATGCGGTTTAAGTTTAAACGGAACGGTACAGTCAAAAATGGTTTTGGTGGTGGTGCCCTTGTCGCTGATGCGGGGATCATAGAAAGGCTGCTGTGAGGGATCGAGTACATGTCCGGCCACGCCAGGCACAAACAGCGTATCCAGATCCCCGACAAAGCGGGTCTGCATCGCCCACATCACGTCATTGGTATCAAACAGATCGACATCTTCATCCACCAGGATGACATTCTTCAGTTCACGGTAGACCGCCAGAGCAATCAGCGCCGCCTGACGGGTCATCCCGTCGTCACCCGCGTTGCGTTTTTTCACCTGCAATACCGCCAGAAATTTACCGCCGCCCGCACTGTGGGCATAAACATTTTTCACCAGACCAGGCAGTGCCTCTTCACACTGCAAATAGATGCTGGCCTCAGTCGGGATACCGGCCAGACTGACATGCTCTTCACCCGGCCCGACCAGCGTCTGCAAAATCGGGTTATGGCGGGTGGTAATCGCCTTCACCTTAATCACCGGCAGTGACGGATTGGCGTCGCCGGTGTAACCCGGAAATTCCGGCATCGCTTTGCCGCTGTGACTATGCTGATCTTCCGCGACCCGCACACCCGGCAGGATCTCCCCTTCTATCACAATCTCCGCCCTGGCGATGGCGCGCTGTTTAATGGTCAGGCAGTTCACCAGCTCGACCGGACGCCCGCGCAGACCGCCCGCCACACAGAGTTCATTAAAGCCAAACGGCGTGGTCGGGGCTTCAAACCCGGCACCGATGGTAATCGCCGGATCGAGGCCCATATTGATCGACACCGGCAGAGGTTTGCCCGCGGCTTCAGCTTTTTGCCGGAAGGCGTCAATGTGGCGGCCAGGGGCGAAGAAAATCGACATCTCATCCCTGCCCTGCACGCACAACCGATGAATGGTGACGTCGGCATTGTCAGCGTCGTCCGGGTCGCTGCCCAGTACCAGACCAAGACAAAAGTAAGGCCCGGCGTCCTCAAGCGTATTGGTCGGGGCGGGCAGGATTTTGCGCAGATCAAAATCGGGATCTTCTGCGCGATAGACCACCTGCTGGCAGGGTGCCTCGCTCTGCGCCACCAGTACCGGCGGGGTAACATTTTTTCGCGCCTGCGCCATCTGGATCCCCAGTTCACGCACCGGCGCACCCAGCAGCGCGCTGACCCGTTCGCGGCTGGCCATCAGCCCCACCAGCACCCGCGACGCGGGAAAACCTTTGATCTTATTAAAGGTCATTGCCGGGCCGATACGGGTCGGACGCATTACCGTGCCACCGGCACCAATGTAGCGGTAGACGCCCGCCAGCTCAGCTATCGGGTCCACTTCCCGATCGGTTTCAATATAGTGGCCTGGCAGGGTTTGCAGCAGGGCTATCGCCGAGCGCAGATCGTTAACCGGCGGCACCTGCCAGCCCTGCGGATGTTCCTCTCCCGGTTTCAGTTCGCGATAACTTTCCGGCCGTTTTTGCACCATGACTTCCTCCTTATCAGGCTTTCGCCCAGCGTTTCAGATGCGGTAGCCGTACACCTTTGCGGTGACAACGCGCAACAGAACAACATATACCGGTCAGTCTGAGGTGAGTATTGATCTCACCCCGGCAACCGGCATCATCAGGAAGGGAGTGACAGCGTCAGGCCAGCCCCCGGCCCGGCTGGCGGGACGGGTAAAGATTCAGGCAGCAAAGGTAAAGAGTGATGTCGGAATCAGCGAACAGCGTCGCCTGAGCAGCTAGTGCGAATCGGTACTGACCCGCCGTCCAATATCTTTCAGCTGAGAATATTTCTCCAGCAGCTGAGGACCATCATCGAGGCTCATGGCAAACATCCACATATAGGTCATCACCGAGTAGATATGTCCCGCATCGGTTCCGCCCCGGCCGGTCATCATGGCGATGGTCATCGCAAACAGCAGCGCCGCCATCGTGCCGATCGCCAGATAACCGCACGCCTCGCGATCAGAAAGCCGAATCCGTAACCCGGCCAGCACGCCGTAGTGGCGTCCTAACGATGCACTATTCGCACTGCTGACAAACTGCACCTCCTTCTCCAGCCGGTTATTCAGACGACCAAAAAGTGCGTCGTTTTTGCGGGTAAACCCCGGCAGAAAACAGGCGAAGAACAGCAGGATCGCCAGACAGGCCGCGCCGGTCCAGAACTCAATCGCCAGCAGCATCACCGCCGCGCCGGTCATGGAGGCCAGCGAGGTGATCAGCACCGGCAGATGCATCTCAAAGAAGTCGACAAACTCCCGCGACAGGGTCACGCGCGCAGCAATCGTCGAAGCGTTATGGTTTTCCCGGCGCTGTGCCACAATCACCGGCACCGCCAGTTCAGCATAAATGCGGGCAAAGGTACGGGTGTCGACGCTACGCCGCGCCGCGCCAATCGCCCACATGGTAAACACCATCACCGCGTAGAGCACCGCATGCCAGCGCTGCCCGGCGACAATAGCATTGATGGCAAAACCCGCCAGCAGCGGATAAAGCAGGTACATAACATTTTCAGCCACCACCAGCAGCAGCGTCAGGAACAGCTTGCGGCTATGGCGACGGCCGAGCATTTTTAATGTCACAATGGCGCTGCGCGGGGCCGCAACCGGCAGGATCGTTTTTGGGGAATGCATAATTTCTGTTTCTGCTAAGATAAACTTGAGCGGTTGCTCAAGTACGAAAAGCAGTCTATTTGAGCAGTTGCTCAAAGTCAATGTGAGAGTCAGGATGAAAGAGTCAGCAGAAGCGTTAAGAACAAAAATTCTGGATGCCGCGATAGCGTTGTTTATCAGCAAAGGGATTGAGAAAGTCACCACCCGCGAGTTAACCGAATCGGTGGGGATCTCGCGCAGCCATATTTATCACTATTTCAGTAACTGGCAGGCGCTCTGTCTGGCGGCGCTGGAGCGCTTTATGCAGCTCGATTTCACCCACTTCGCTGAAACGCTTGCGCCGCTGACGCCGCATCAGCGCCTGACGACCCTGTTTGCCAGCCATCTGCCAGGCGCACCCGACGCCAGCTGGCAGCTCTATGCCTCTTTCTGGCAGATGGCGGGCCATAACGAGGCGTACGCGGCGCTGGCTGAAACCATGACCGCCCGGTGGCAGACGCTGGTGGAGGAGATAATCCGTGACGGCGTCACTGACGGTTCTTTACGGGCCTGTGACATCCCGCGTACTGCCCGGCAGCTGAGCGCCATGCTGAATGGCTATGCCGATCTGCTGACCATCAACCCTTCGGATGAGAAAGTTGAGGAAGCGATGGCCGACCTGAATCATTTTATCGATCAGTTTCTGGCATAACGTCTGAAGGTAATTCTAAAGGAGTTAACCGAAGCGTATTTTAATTAAATGTTAATAAAAGGTTTATTAAATTACCAGGAATGCTTTTTTTTGCCGCTATTAATGCCGATCGTTCAGCTAATCGCACTTATGCTTTTTCTCTCTGAGAAGGCGCGGTTCTGATAGCCGATTTGCCCCGAAACAGCTGTTTACATAGATTATTATCGCCAGCTTAATCGACTTCAGACCGGGTAAGCTGGTGTTTTTACGCCATTTATTAAGCCCAGCCGCAAGCAGGCGTCCCGATATACATGGTCACTAAGCCATCAACCTGTTGATTCCTATAACAAAGAATTCAGAAATCCCGGTTAAAATTAATCATTGAGTCGGACCTTAAAAACCCCTATATTGGCCGCGCTTTTGGCACTGCCATTACCTTTTTAATTCATTTATTCAACCGCGACGTTACACACGCCCCGGTTGTAGGAGAGATATGATGACGGATAAAGTCCGTATTGATAGTTTGAATGCACAGACCTTAAACGCAACCAATGAAAGCTATTTGGCCCGTCAGGCTGAATTTGAATCAAACGTTCGAAGTTATCCTCGCAAATTGCCATTCGCGATTGCGAAAGCTCAGGGTGTCTGGATCACCGACGTCGAGAACAATCAGTACCTTGACTGTCTTGCTGGTGCCGGAACGCTGGCATTGGGCCATAACCATCCAGACGTTCTGCAAAGCATTCAACATGTCATTACCAGCGGCTTGCCGTTACATACTCTTGATTTAACCACGCCGTTAAAAGATGAGTTCTCTGAGTACCTGCTCTCGTTATTACCGGGCCAGGGCAAAGAGTATTGCCTGCAATTCACCGGTCCGTCGGGCGCAGATGCCGTTGAAGCGGCGCTGAAGCTGGCGAAAAAACACACCGGCCGCGCGGGCGTGATCAGCTTCTCTGGTGGCTACCACGGCATGACGCACGGCGCGCTGTCTGTGACCGGCAACCTGTCACCAAAAGAAGCGGTTGACGGCATGATGCCGGAAGTCCAGTTCATGCCTTACCCGCACCTCTACCGCTGCCCGCTGGGCATTGGCGGCGAAGCGGGCGTGAAAGCGCTGACCTACTACTTCGAAAACCTGATCAACGACGTTGAGAGCGGCGTGCGCAAACCGGCGGCGGTGATTCTGGAAGCGGTTCAGGGTGAAGGCGGCGTTAACCCGGCTCCGGTTGAGTGGTTACAGCGCATCCGTAAAGTGACTCAGGAACATGGCATTCTGCTGATCCTGGATGAAGTGCAGGCGGGCTTTGCCCGGACCGGTAAATTCTTCGCCTTTGAACACGCCGGCATTGAGCCAGACATCATCGTGATGTCGAAAGCGGTGGGCGGTGGTCTGCCACTGGCGGTACTGGGCATCAAAAAAGAGTTCGACGCCTGGTCTCCGGGCCATCACACCGGCACCTTCCGCGGCAACCAGCTGGCTATGGCGACCGGCCTGACCACGCTGCGTCTGCTGAAAGAGAACAACATCGCCGATAAAGTCGCCGCACAGGGCGAATGGCTGAAGGGCAAGCTGGGCGAACTGCAACAGCGTTATCCGGTGATCGGTAACGTGCGTGGCCTGGGCCTGATGATCGGTATCGAGATGGTTAAACCTGACGAAGCCGCCGATCATATGGGCAGCTTCCCGGCAGACGGCGAGCTCTCTGCGCTGGTGCAGAAAAAATGTTTTGAGAACGGCCTGATTCTGGAGCGTGGCGGACGTCACGGCAGCGTATTGCGTCTGCTGCCTTCCCTGCTGATCACCAACGCAGAACTGGACGTGTTTATGGATAAATTTGAAAACGCCCTGCTGTCCGCTGGCGTGAAACCAGTTTGAGTGGAGTGAAAGCAATGTCCCGGTTAAACCCGATTCTGGCGGCCTCCGCGCAGAGCACCGAGGCCTACCAGCAGGCGATTGCCCAGAGCAGCGCGGCGGTCGTTAAGTGGCTGGAACAACCTGAGATGTATCAGGGAAAAACCGTCGCGGAACTGCGCGAGCGTATCACGCTGGACTTCAATCCTGAGGGCCTGGGCAACCAGGCCGCGATTGAACGCGCCATTGAATATTTCCTGAAAGACAGCCTGTCGGTGCACCATCCGCAATGTGTGGCGCACCTGCACTGCCCGAGCCTGGTGATCAGCCAGGCGGCGGAAGTGCTGATCAACGCCACCAACCAGAGCATGGATTCCTGGGATCAGGCGCCGTCGGCCACCCTGATTGAGATGAAGCTGATTGAGTGGCTGCGGACCCAGGTCGGTTATCAGCCTGGCGATGCGGGCGTCTTCACCAGCGGCGGCACCCAGAGCAATCTGATGGGCCTGATGCTGGCGCGTGACGCCTGGTTTGCCCGTCAGGGACATTCGGTACAGCAGGATGGCTTAACCGGCGATCTGAAGAAGATTAAAGTCTTCTGCTCGGAAAACGCACACTTCTCAGTGCAGAAGAACATGGCGCTGCTGGGTCTGGGTTATCAGTCAGTGACCCAGGTGAAAACCGATCGCTTTGCCCGCATGGATATGGACGACCTGCGCCACAAGCTGGCAGCGGCTAAAGCCAACGGTGAAAACATTCTGGCGATTGTTGCCACCGCGGGAACCACCGATGCCGGTGCGATCGATCCGCTGCGTGAGATTGCGTCCCTGGCAGCAGAAGAGAACATCTGGGTGCACGTCGATGCGGCCTGGGGCGGCGCGCTGCTGCTCTCAGAGAAGTACCGTGACTATCTGGATGGCATTGAGCTGGTGGACTCCATCACCCTGGACTTCCACAAGCAGTTCTTCCAGACCATCAGCTGTGGCGCATTCCTGCTGAAGGAAGCGCGTCACTATGAGCTGATGCGCTACCAGGCGGCTTATCTCAACTCAGAGTTTGATGAAGCGCAGGGCGTGCCGAATCTGGTGTCGAAATCGCTTCAGACTACCCGTCGTTTTGATGCGCTGAAACTCTGGATGGGTCTGGAAGCGCTGGGTCAGAAGCAGTATGCCGCGATCATCGATCACGGTGTCACTCTGGCGCAGCAGGTGGCGCAGTACGTTGAAGAGCAGGCCGCGCTGGAACTGGTGATGACACCACAGCTGGCCAGCGTGCTGTTCCGCTATCGTCCGGCGAATCTGGCGCACTTCACTGCCGCTGAGATTGGGCTGCTGAACCAGCGCATCGGTGATGCGCTGCTGGAGTCGGGTCGCGCTAACGTCGGCGTAACCGAGCACGATGGCGTCACCTGCCTGAAGATGACCCTGCTGAACCCGACGGTGACGCTGGAAGACATCAAAGTGTTGCTGACGCTGGTGGAAACCACGGCGCAACAGCTGGTGTAACCCCACCGCTCTGAAGCCTCTGATAAAAAACCAGCCGATCGGCTGGTTTTTTTTATGCCTGCACAGTGACGGTGCGATCGCTCGCCTTCCTCAGCGGGACGGCGGCTCATCCAGCAGCCGCAGGTGGTCATCCCGGTTCAGCGTCATCAGGGCGACAATGCTGACCAGCGCTGTCGCCATCACATACCAGGCGGGGATGTCAGGATTGCCGGTCTGTTTAATCAGGCCGGTGATGATCAAACCGGCGCAGCCGGAAAAGACCGCGTTGGAGAGCGAATAAGCCAGACCCAGACCGGTGTAACGCACCTGGGTCGGAAACATCTCCGCCAGCATCGCCGGCCCCGGTCCGGCCAGCAGGCCGACAAGTCCGCCCGCGATAAACACCACCAGCGCCTTCAGCAGCAGCCCGGCGCTCTCCGCCTGTAGCACCTTGAGCAGCGGCAGCGCGAGCAGCAGCAGTAACACCGCCGCTGACACCATCACCGCCCGACGCCCCACCTTATCGCTCAGCCAGCCTGCCGGAATAATGGTGGCCGCGAAGCCGAGATTGGATATGACCGCAATCAGCAGCGCCTGGTTAAAACCGGTATGCAGTGAAGCCTGGAGGTAGGTCGGCATAATCACCAGATAGGTGTAGCCCGCCGCTGACCAGACCATCAGGCGGCAGATGCCGAGCAGAATGGTCTTCAGCGTCTCGCGCAGGCTGGCATTAACCCGGACCGCCTGGGGTTGCGTCTGCTGCTGAATAAACGCCGGGGTCTCCTCCATCTGCACCCGCAGCCAGAGCGCCAGCATACCCAGCGGCAGCGCAACAAAGAACGGGATACGCCAGCCCCAGCTCAGCATCTGTTCCGGGCTCAGCAGCTGCGACAGCAGGGCCACGATGCCCGCGCCCGCCAGCAGCCCCAGCGCCACGGTAAAGGATTGCCAGGCACCGTAGATGCCCCGTTTGCCGCGCGGGGCGAACTCGGTCATCAGCGACACAGCGCCGCCATATTCACCGCCGGCGAACAGCCCCTGCAAAATACGCAGCCCGGTGACGATCAACGGCGCGAACACTCCCAGCGTGGCGTAGGTCGGCACCAGGCCAATCGCGGCGGTCGCCAGCGTCATCATGATCAGCACAAAAATCAGGGTTGGCTTGCGGCCGATGCGATCGCCCATCCGCCCAAAAATGATCGCGCCGAGCGGACGAAAGAAGAAGGCGATGGCGAAAGAGGCATAGGTGAGCAGAATCCCGGTCAGCGCCGACTCCCCCTCAAGCTGGAAGAAATTCCGGGCAATCACGGTGGCGAGAAAGCCATAGACCGCAAACTCATACCACTCAATGAAATTGCCGACCGAACCGGCAATCAGGGCACGTTTACGGCTGGCAGCGCTGAGCAGACTATCGCGGGGTGCAGACATGGCGCAGGGTCCTGTTTATCGCTTCATCAGATGTTTATGATTAGCACAATCACCGACCCTCTGCGCAGGCTTCTGCCCGGCACGTTAACTCAGACAGTTATTAAGACCTTTTTCGTCCCCGGCCCTTGCACATCAGCCTGGCGATCGTCAGGATGTGCGGCAGTAAATAAACAGGCGGAACGATGATGAACGCGCAACACTCAAAAGATCCTCTGCATGGCGTCACGCTGGAGATGCAGATAAACCATTTAGTCGCCCGGTATGGCTGGTCTGAGCTGGGTAAACGGATCAACATTAACTGCTTTAAAAGCGATCCCAGCGTTAAGTCGAGCCTGAAGTTTTTGCGGCGCACGCCCTGGGCGCGGGCGGAAGTGGAAGCGCTTTATCTGGCCTCGCTGACAGCGAAACCGGAGAGTCGTGAAGCGCCGGATGCCCTGCCGGATGACGATCCCTGGGGAAACTGGCGCGGTAACACGCCGGAATAAACGGGTTCAGCACTGTAAAAAAACAAAGCCCGCGTCGGTTAACCGGCGCGGGCTTTTGCACATCAGGTCGCGATTACAGCGCCATGTCGTGCTGGGCTGACGGTTTATCCGCCTGCGCCGCCGGCGCCGGCGCCGCTTTGCCATCCATGTTAATTACCGGTGGCTTAGTCAGTTGCAGGGTTGCCGCAGTTTCGTCCCAGACCTGTTGCAGCATCGGAACGTTGTCATTCAGCTTCTGGCCATAGCCTGGGATCATTTTATGGATCTTCGCCTGCCATTCTGCTGACTTGAACTCTTCCGGGAACAGCTTCTGCATCACGCTTAACGCGATTGGTGCCGCCGTTGACGCGCCTGGAGAAGCACCCAGCAGCGCAGCCACGGTTTTCTGCTGATCGGTCACGATTTCGGTACCCAGTTTCAGCACGCCACCTTTATCCGCATCTTTCTTGATGATCTGAACGCGCTGACCAGCCTGAATCAGTTTCCAGTCCTCTTTCTTCGCGTCCGGGTAGTACTCTTTCAGCGATTCAAAGCGATCTTCATCAGTCAGCATCACCTGTCCGATCAGGTATTTCACCAGATCGAAGTTGTCCATACCTACGTCGGCCATTGGCACAACGTTGTGTGTGGTGGTGGTGCTCAGCAGGTCAAACAGCGAACCGTTTTTCAGGAATTTGGTGGAGAAGGTCGCGAACGGTCCAAACAGCACGACACGTTTGCCATCCAGATAACGGGTATCCAGATGCGGAACTGACATTGGTGGTGCACCGGTTGACGCCTGACCGTAGACTTTCGCCAGGTGACGATTGGCGATAGCGCTGTTCTCTGTCACCAGGAAGGAGCCACCCACCGGGAAGCCCGCGTAGTTGTCCGCTTCCGGGATACCGGTTTTTTGCAGTAACTTCAGCGCGCCGCCGCCTGCGCCGATAAAGACATATTTCGCGTCAACCGCACGTTCGTTGCCGTTTTTGGCATCTTTGATAGTGACGTGCCAGGAGTTGTCGCCGTTACGTTTGAAATCGGTCACTTCAGAAGAGGTTTCCAGACGGAAATTCTCATTTTTCTTCAGGCTGCCGATCAGCTGACGGGTAATTTCACCGTAGTTAACGTCGGTGCCGACAGGCGTCCAGGTCGCGGCCACTTTCTGCTGGGGATCACGGCCTTCCATGACCAGCGGTGCCCACTGCGCGATCTGCTGATGATCGGTGGAGAATTTCATGCCCTGGAACAGCGCCGTTTTCTGCAACGCCGCATAGCGTTTAGTCAGGAAATCAACGTTGTCGCCCCAGACAAAGCTCATGTGTGGCGTAGAGTTGATAAAGGTGCGGGGATCGTGCATGACGCCCTCTTTAACCTGTGCGCTCCAGAACTGGCGTGACACCATAAAGGCTTCGTTAATTTCCAGCGCTTTTGCGACATCAATCGAGCCATCTTTACGCTCAGGCGTATAGTTCAGCTCCATGTTGGCGGAGTGACCGGTACCGGCGTTGTTCCAGCCGTTGGAGGATTCCAGCGCCACCCCATCCAGCTTCTCAACCATGATCTGTTTCCAGCCAGGCTGAAGCTCTTCCAGCATGGTGCCCATCGAGGCGCTCATGATGCCACCGCCAATTAACAGGACATCCGTTTTTTCTGGTGAAGTTTCAGCGTGAAGCGCTGAAGAAACTAACAATGCCGCGAGGGAAAGTGAAGGAATAACTTTGGATGATTTCATCATTTTATAATTTACAGCTCAGACGGTACTGGTTAAAAAAAGTCCTCAAAGTTTAAAATAATGTTATTTATGAGTTAATGCTAAAATAGTTATAAAATTAAAAATAGCAATTTTTCCTTAATTTAATTACAAAAGGCATACTAAAATGATCAGATATTTTAACCACACAGTAAGGGGGGAAGATGAATTATACAATCCCCTAACGCAAATATTCCTGTTGCGGCATTTCCCGCATTTCAGGCAGCCGAACTGTACTGAGGCAGCGAGTTAGCGTATGTTTCCCGGCGATCTCCTCTTCGTGCTGAACGCCCATGACAAGCCAATCACAGAACCGATACGCCGTGAATAAACGACCAATGAAACTCAGTACGCTCACCACCCTGATGATGACCGCGGTTATTTTCACGGTGCTGGTGGCAGTTCATTTACTCTATTTTGTGCAGATCGATAACTTCGCTCAGTCACATCTTAAAGATAAAGCGATGGCCGTGGCCCGCACCCTGGCGGACAGTCCCGAAGTACAACGCGGGCTGCTGTCACCGGATCAGAGCGGCCAGATCCAGCCTTTGGCTGAAGCCGCGCGCCAGCGAAATGGCCTGCTGTTTGTGGTGGTGACCGATATGCGCGGCATACGTTTATCACACCCCAATCCCGAGGTGATTGGTAAACATTTTGTCGGCAATGACATCTACCCCGCACTGAGCGGCCGGGAGAACGTCGCGGTTAATCACGGTGTGCTGGTCGAGGCGCTGCGGGTGTTTACCCCGGTCTATAACGCGCAGCATCAGCAGATTGGCGTGGTGGCGATTGGCATCGCGCTGAATGATGTGGCGGCGCAGATCGCCAAAAGCCGCTGGAATATTGTCTGGACCGGCTTATTTGGCGGGCTGGTGGGCTTACTCGGTATTCTTATTCTGGTCAGACGGTTGAAAACCATTTTGCTGGGGCTGGAGCCACATGAAATTTCCAGCCTGTTTGAACAGCGCCAGGCGATTCTGAACTCGATTAAAGAAGGCGTGATTGCGGTCGATGATCATTCGCGCGTCAGCCTGATTAACCAGGCAGCGCAGCAGCTGCTGCATGAGACCACCCGAAAGATGCCGTTAACCGGCGATCATCTGCCTGAAGAGAGCGTGATGCATCGTCATCAGCAGGATGCGCTCTACGGCGGTAAAGCCTGGTATGATGAGGAGCTGAATCTTGGTGATCGCATTCTGATCAGCAACACCGTACCGGTGCGCAGTCGTGACCGCATTATCGGCGCAGTGACCACCTTCAGGGACAAAACCGAAATCAGCCAGCTGATGCAGCGTCTGGACGGCATGGTAAACTATGTGGATGCGTTACGGGAACGCTCGCATGAGTTTATGAACAAGCTGCATGTGATCCTGGGCCTGCTGCATATGAAAAATTATGCGCAGATGGAAGAGTACATACTCAAAACCGCCAACGCCTACCAGACCGAAATCGGTTCGCTGGTGCAGAAGATCAAATCACCGATCATTGCCGGTTTCCTGCTGAGTAAAATGAATCGGGTGACGGATGAGGGCCATCAGCTGATCCTCGATGAAGCCAGCTATCTGCCCGACTGCGGCAGTGAACAGCAGAGCGCGGTGCTGATTACCGTGCTGGGCAACTTAATTGAAAATGCCCTTGAGGCGCTGGACCCGGAAACCGAAGGGGAAATCCACCTGATGCTGCACTATCAGAACGGCTGGCTGGCCTGCGAAGTGAGTGATGACGGACCGGGCATTGACGGCGAGCAGTTAAGCGCCATTTTTGAGCGCGGCGTCTCGTCGAAGGGAGACGATCGCGGTGTCGGGCTGTTTCTGGTGAAGCAGCAGACGGAAAGCCTGGGCGGTAACGTCAGCGTCGAGTCAGAACCGGGCGTGTTTACCCAATTCTTAGTACAGATTCCCTGGGAGAGAGGAATGATTACCCAATGATCAATGTGTTAGTTGTTGATGACGATGCCATGGTAGCCGAGCTGAATCGCTGCTATATCGGTCAGATCCAGGGCTTCATCTGCTGCGGCACCGCGTCAACCTTACAGCAGGCGAAAGAGCTGCTGGCGCAGGCTGAACCGCAGGTTGACCTGATCCTGCTGGATATTTATATGCAGCAGGAGAACGGTCTCGATCTGTTACCGGAGCTGCGCAGTGCCGGACGCCCGGTGGATGTGATTATAATCTCCTCCGCCGCCGACGCCGCCACCATCAAAACCTCGCTCAACTATGGCGTGGTCGATTATCTGATCAAACCCTTCCAGTTTGCCCGCTTCGAAGAGGCGCTGACCGGCTGGCGGCAGAAAAAGTCGCTGATGGACAACCAGCAGTTCTATCAGCAGTCGGACGTCGATCAGCTGCTGCATGGCAATCCGCCGGGCGCCAGTGAGCAGAAGCGGCTGCCGAAAGGCCTGACGCCTCAGACGCTGAGGACGCTCTGCCTGTGGATCGATGCCCACCCCGGCACCGAGTTCTCCACCGATGAGCTGGCGACAGAGGTCAATATCTCACGTGTCTCCTGCCGCAAATATCTGATCTGGCTGGCACAGATTAATATTCTGTTTACCAGCATCCATTATGGCGTTACCGGACGACCGGTTTACCGCTATCGCTTACAGCCGGAATATCACACCCTGCTCAGGCAGTATTGTCAGTGATCAACCGGTAATCGGGGTCGAGGAGCTGAAAAGAAAAGTGACGTTGTGACGAGCAGATCACCTGCCGGTCACGGGTCACGAAGATCGCTTCAATACCCGGTTTATCCGCCAGGCAGGCGATGCCCTGTTCAACACCTAAGCCGTACAGCAGCGTGGTGTAGATGTCACCATCCAGTGAACGCTCAGCGATCACGGTGACACTGAGCAGCGCGTTATCCAGCGGATAGCCGGTGCGTGGGTCGAGAATATGGTGATAGCAGACCCCGTCCAGCTCGAAGTAGCGCTCGTAGATCCCGGAGGTCACCACCGAGCGGTTATTCACCCCGATAACGCCGATCAGTTCATCAGCCTGGCCAAAGGGTTTTTTCAGACCAATTGCCCAGCCCGCCTCTTCCGGTGGCGCACCCAGCGTCTGGACGTTGCCGCCCAGATTGATCAGCGCGCGACTCACCTGCTGCTGGCGTAAAAACGCCTGCACGCAGTCGGCGATGTAGCCTTTAGCGATGGCTCCCAGATCGATCTCCATCCCCGCGCGGGCCAGCATCACGCTGTTGGTGGCGGCATCCAGCCTCACCTCTCGCGGATCGATTAAGGCCAGCCGTGCCGCAAGCGCCGACGCAGAGGGCACAGCGTGCCCCTGAAAACCAATCTTCCAGCACTTCACCAGCGGACCGATAGCCAGGTTGAACAGGCTATCGGGCAGCAGGCTCACCTCGTGCGCACAGGCGATCAGATCGAACACCGGCTGGCTCACCACCACCGGATGCTGCCCCGCCGCGTGATTAATTGCCATCACTTCAGATTCGGCGCGATTGACGGTGAACAGGTTCTCCTGCTGTTTGATCAGGCGAAACACCTGGCGGGCCAGATTTTCATCGTGGTCGAAGAGTTTGAGCAGAATGGGCGAACCCATTAAAACGGCGGAGTAAGCATAGACACGCGCATCGGTTGACATAGGCGACTCTGCTTAAAAGAGGAAAAAAACCGGCACCCGCTGCCTGCGGATGCCGGAGAGAACGGTTAACGTTTCGCGTAGGCGGCGGCGTTACCGCCTGCCAGAATACCGAAGATAATAATATCCGCTACCGCGTTGCCGCCGATACGGTTAGCGCCGTGAATGCCGCCAACCACTTCACCGCAGGCCCAGGCACCGTTAATCACCTGTTTCTGACTATCCAGCACCGCGGTTGTGGTATCGATGGTGACGCCACCCATGGTGTGATGCACGCCGGGTGCGATACGAATCGCGTAGAACGGACCTTCACTCAGCGGATGACGCAGCGCGGTCTGGCGGCCAAAGTCTTCATCCTTCTGCTGTCTGACGAAGCCGTTATAGCGGGCCAGCGTCGCTTCCAGAGCCTGTTGATCCATATTGAGTTTCACCGCCAGTTCGGGCACGGTGGGCGCGCTGACCACAAAGCCTTTGGCGATATATTCGTCAGCCGCTTTGTTGTTCATCCGCACCTGCTCGTCAAACACAATCCAGGCACTCTTCTCTGGCAGGGCGATAATCTGCGCCGAGACTTTGTCGCGGGTTTCCATCTCGTTGTAGAAGCGATGTCCCGCCTGGCTGACCAGGATAGCGCCGCCGCCACGAATCGACTCCGAGACCAGATAAGAGGTGGTCTGTTCAACCGTTGGGTGAATCTGAATTTCGCCCATATCCACGGTATCGGCCCCGATATTTTGCAGCATAGCGATGCCGCTGCCGGTAGCGCCTTTGTGGTTAGTGGTCACAAAGCCATCCAGTTCAGGACGATATTTCACCACCATCTCACGGTTAGCACTGAATCCGCCGGTCGCCACAATCACACTTTTCGCGTTAAGAATACGGCTGTCGTTGTACTCATCAACCACTTTCACGCCTGTGACCGCGCCATTCTCATAGAGGATCTCAGCAACCGAGGTTTCCAGCAGCACTTCAATGTTGCGGCTGTTGATGTTTTTCACCAGTCCGCTGATCAGGAAGCCACCCACCGCTGAGCGGTCAGCCGGACGGTGGGTTCGGTCGATGCTCATCCCGCCGGTGATGGTAATGTCGTTCAGCTCAATGCCATGATCCGCCAGCCACTCAATCGCCTCAGGTGCCAGGTCAACAAACTCACGCAGCAGCACCGGGTTGTTTTTGAATTTACCGCCTTTCAGCGTCTCTTCATAAAACAGCTCTTTGCTGTCTTCAATGCCTTTCAGTTTCTGGAAGCGGGTTTCGGCGGCGTTCATGCCTACCGAGGCTTTGATCGTGTTGCCGCCAATGGTCGGCATCTTCTCGATGATCACCACCCGCGCACCTTCGTCGTGCGCCTGAATCGCGGCGGCCAGACCGGCCCCGCCGCTGCCGACAATCACCACATCGTAGTTCTGCGGCGCGTTAGGGTTGCCGCCTTCATCAATCACATGCGCTTTACTTGAGGTGGTCAGCGCGCGGGAAACCGCTTTCTTCAGTGCTTCACTCTGGGTGGTCGCGCCGGTAATCGCATCCACATGTGGACTGTTCGCTACCAGAATGCGGTTACGCAGACTTTCAAAGGTGGTGGTGAAGTCCACATCCAGTGAGTCATCCGGCACCAGCGAAATATCAGTAATACGGTCGGTATCCAGCGTGACGTTGATTTTCAGCTTCAGCGCTTCGGCTTCCACTTTCTCCTGATAGACGCCCGCTTTGTACTTACGGCCAGACTCACTCATGTCGCGGATCATCGCGTCGACCAGCGAGAAGCGCCACAGCGGTTCCGGGATTTGCAGCTCTTCGCGTTTGTTGCTGTCGATGTAGAGATCGAGATGTTCATTGTTGATGATACGGTCGGTCCAGTCCGGGTAAGCGATACAGGCTTTACCAATCGCCACCAGATCGTACCCTTTTTCCAGCGCCAGTTCGGCATCGGCTTTGTTGACCACGCCACCAACGCCAATCACCGGGACTTTTGCCAGCTCCGGTGAACGCATTGCGATGAATTTATCGATTAACGGCGTCGGGTCCTGGGTATCGACAATCGACGGACGCAGCAACTGTCCCACCGAGAAGTGCACATAGTCGAGTCCACGCGCGGCCAGTTTTTCCAGCAGATAGAGCGTGTCGTCAAAACGGATGCCGGGGACTTCGATCTCTTCCGGTGAAAAGCGATAGCCGATGATGAAAGAGTTGTGCGCAAAGCGCGCCGCCATTTTATGGGTGATTTCCAGCACTTCCAGCGGGAAACGGGCGCGATTGTCGCGACTGCCGCCCCACTTGTCATCGCGCTGGTTAGAGTTGGGTGAATAGAACTGCTGGATCAGATAGGTGTTGGCACCGTGGATCTCGACCCCGTCAAAACCCGCCTTGATCGCGCGGTTCACCGCATCACCAAATTTGGTGATCATGGTCTCCACTTCTTCCGCGCTCAGCGCCTGCGGTGTGGTCGCTCCCTCGCGGGGTGCCGCGATAGCGCTCGGCGCGACCGGGGTTTTGCCGCCAATCAGCTCAGGCTCAACCATGCGGCCGCCGTGATAGATCTGCAAAATCGCCACGGACCCTTCAGATTTGATCGCGTCCGCGATGCGTTTCAGACCGGGAATTTTGTTGTCGCTGTCGATAGCAATAGCGCCAGGGAAAGCCGGGCCGCGGTTATCGATAAAGCAGCACTCGACGATCACGGTACCGATGCTGCCTGCGCGGGCGCGGTAGTACTCAACCAGCTCGCTGGTGACGGTTCCGTCATAAAAACCAGTACAGGTGGTCATCGGTGCCATCACCAGGCGATTTTTTAATACCGCACCGTTAGGAAGGGTGAGGGGATTGAGGATGGGAGTGAGAGTATTCATCGAGATAAACTCCAAGATTTAAAAGTCTGGAAATTTTTTATCGGAGGCGAAATATCGCTTAATTAAGTGGTCCGATGTCATGCTGCTAATATACTCTTTTCTTTGCTTACATAAGCGATAAATTTACTTATTTAACTTTTAAATGATTTGGAGATTTTATTTGATGAAAAATCAAAGTGAAGTTATATTAATTGTTAACTATGCTTAACTAAAAATCAACCATTGATTTACACAAAAAATAACTTTATGATTATCATGAAGTTAAGATTATACACCCCGTCAGTCGCTGTCAGGTTTTGGGTGATCGGATTCACAAAAATGTCAAATATTCCAGTAGAAATAAATAAATAGAAAATAAATGTTAAAAAACGGGAATAATGAATTGGGTTTATTGATCTGGATCAAAATTTATATTTCCAGAAATCGCATCATATTTACATGGTTTAAAAAAACAGCTGACTGATTAAGCAGCAGCGTTCAGAAAAAATAGTGCATCGCGGTTTATTCACACCAGAAAGAATAATTAAGAAAGTTACCAGTGAAGCTCCGGGGCGCAAATCGCATTCTTCTTAACTTGCAGATAAATACTATGAAAACACTCTCAACAGTAAAAGAACCCCCTAAAGCGGCACCCGCCGCGGCAGGCAAAAAGAAAGCCATTATGCTGGCGTTACCGGTGCTGGTCGCGGTGCTGCTGTTACTGGTGCCGGTCCCGGCGGGCCTCGAACCTTACGCCTGGCACTTCTTTGCTATCTTCGTTGGTGTCATCGTCGGTCTGATCTTTGAGCCGCTGCCAGGCGCGGTCATTGGCCTGACCGGCGTGGTAGTCATCGCGCTGTTCAGCCAGTTTCTGCTGTTCAGCCCGGCCGAACTGGCTGCACCGGGTTTCAAAGTCGCCAGCGCGTCATTTAAATGGGCGGTCAGCGGCTTCGGCAACTCCACGGTCTGGCTCATCTTCGGGGCCTTTATGTTCGCGGCCGGTTATGACAAAACGCAGTTTGGTCGTCGCCTGGCGCTGATTCTGGTGAAGTATCTGGGACGCCGCAGCCTGACGCTGGGTTATGCGATTACCTTTGCCGACCTGTTACTCGCGCCCTTCACCCCATCGAACACCGCGCGCAGTGGCGGCACCATCTATCCGATTATTGCCAACCTGCCTCCGCTCTACGGCTCTAAACCCAATGACCCGAGCGCCCGTAAAATCGGTTCCTACCTGATGTGGGTGGCGATTACCGCGGCCTGTATTACCAGCTCAATGTTCCTGTCTGCACTGGCACCTAACCTGCTGGCGCTGGCGCTGGTCAAAAGCGTGATCGGTTTCGATATTTCCTGGGGTATGTGGTTCCTGGCCTTCCTGCCGCTGGGGCTGCTGCTGATTCTCACCATGCCGCTGCTGGCCTACTGGTTCTATCCGCCTGAAGTCAAAATCAACGATGAAGTGCCAAAATGGGCGATTGCTGAACTGCAAAAGCTGGGCAAACTGACCCGTAATGAGATCCTGCTGCTGGTGTTTGTGGTCTGCGCCCTGCTGATGTGGATTTTCGCCACCGCCTGGATTGAACCGGCTATGGCCGCGCTGCTGGTGGTAGTGCTGATGCTGTGGACCGGCGTACTTAGCTGGAATGACATTACCAGTAACAAAGCGGCGTGGAATACTTTCGCCTGGTTCGCCACCCTGGTAGCACTGGCCGATGGCCTGGCGCGCGTTGGCTTTATTACCTGGTTGGGTAAAGAGGGCGGCATGCTGTTGCAGGGTTATGACCCACAGGTTTCAGCCGTGGTGCTGTTAATCGCCTTCTTCCTGCTGCACTACCTGTTCGCCAGTACCACTGCGCATACCACCGCGCTGTTACCGGCCATGCTGACTATTGCCGCATCGATTCCAGGCATCAATATGCCAGTCTTCTGCCTGATGCTCTGTACCTCGCTGGGTGTGATGGGCATCATTACCCCTTACGGCACCGGTCCAAGCCCGATCTATTACGGTAGCGGCTATCTGCCCACCAAAGACTACTGGCGTCTTGGTACTATCTTCGGTGCCATCTTCCTGGGCGCGATGATGCTGATCGCCTATCCGTGGATGGTCTGGATGTTCTGACGGATATAACATGCGGATCAACGTGTTATAAGATACCATTCCTGCACTTACCCGCTGCGCCGCGGCGGGTAAGCATAATAAATGATTAATTCGCCTATGATGTTGTGCTCCGCAGCCCGACCGCGGTGCGACAGCCGGTCATTAAGTGAGAAAAAATGTCGAACAAACCTTTTACCTATCAGAACCCCTTTCCCCTTGCCCACGATGACACTGAATACTATCTGCTGAGCCGTGACCACGTCTCGGTGGCGGAATTTGAGGGTCAGGAGATCCTGAAAGTCGCTCCGCAGGCGCTGACCCTGCTGGCGCAGCAGGCATTTCATGACGCCTCGTTCATGCTGCGTACCGCGCATCAGCAGCAGGTGGCCTCAATCCTTGAGGACCCGGAAGCCAGCGACAACGACAAATATGTCGCCCTGCAATTTTTAAGAAACTCTGAGATTGCCGCCAAAGGCGTACTGCCAACCTGCCAGGATACCGGCACCGCCATCATCATGGGCAAAAAGGGCCAGCGCGTCTGGACCGGCGGCGGTGATGAAGCCGCGCTGTCACAGGGTGTCTATAACACTTACATCGAAGATAACCTGCGCTATTCCCAGAACGCCGCGCTGGATATGTATAAAGAGGTGAATACCGGCACCAACCTGCCGGCGCAGATTGACCTCTACAGCGTGGATGGCGATGAGTACAAATTCCTCTGCATCGCCAAAGGCGGCGGCTCCGCCAACAAAACCTATCTCTATCAGGAAACCAAAGCGCTGCTCAGTCCAGGCAAGCTGAAAAATTACCTGGTGGATAAGATGCGTACCCTCGGCACCGCGGCCTGCCCGCCCTACCATATCGCCTTTGTGATTGGCGGCACCTCAGCAGAAAGCACCCTGAAAACGGTTAAGCTGGCCTCGACCCACTATTACGATGGACTGCCGACCGAAGGCAACGAGCACGGCCAGGCGTTCCGCGATGTTGCGCTGGAGCAGGAACTGCTGGAGGCGGCGCAGCAGCTCGGTCTCGGCGCTCAGTTTGGCGGTAAATATTTCGCGCATGACATTCGCGTGGTGCGTCTGCCGCGTCACGGTGCTTCCTGCCCAATCGGCATGGGCGTCTCCTGCTCGGCTGACCGTAACATCAAGGCGAAGATCAACCGTGAAGGGATCTGGATTGAGAAGCTGGAGAGCAACCCAGGCCGTCTGATCCCGGAAGCGCTGCGTCAGCAGGGTGAAGGTGAGGTTTTGCAGGTCGATCTGAACCGTCCGATGGAGCAGATTCTGGCCCAGCTCTCCGCGCATCCGGTCTCAACCCGTCTGTCGCTGACCGGCACCATTATTGTGGCGCGCGACATTGCCCATGCCAAACTCAAAGAGCGCATCGATAACGGTGAAGGATTACCGCAATACGTCAAAGATCATCCGATCTACTATGCGGGTCCGGCTAAAACACCAGAGGGTTATGCCTCTGGTTCGCTCGGCCCGACGACCGCAGGCCGGATGGATTCCTACGTGGATCTGTTGCAGGCGCATGGCGGCAGTAAGATCATGCTGGCGAAAGGCAACCGCAGCCAGCAGGTGACGGATGCCTGTCATAAACATGGCGGCTTCTATCTCGGCAGCATCGGGGGACCGGCGGCGGTTCTGGCGCAGCAGAGCATTAAGAGTCTGGAATGCGTGGAGTATGCCGAGCTGGGAATGGAAGCGATCTGGAAAATTGAGGTGGAGAACTTCCCTGCCTTTATCCTGGTCGATGACAAAGGCAATGACTTCTTCCAGCACATTGAGCGCGCGCACTGCGCGAAATGCGTTAAGTAAATGGAACATTTAATGGAAATGAACTGAATATTATTCTGTACCGGGTTCATATCCATTAAAATTGCTCCTGCCAGGCTTTAATGGCAGGAGCAATAATTATCCAATCGTAAAAAACACTCTCCCGCAAAGGCTCCATCAAAATCAGCTTTTTCCTTTCGTCATTTATCAATTTAACTCAACATAAATCCTCAGTTTCACTTTACATCACCGAAGAAATACTCTTTCATTACCACCTGATGCTGAAAAAGTATTCAGTCTTGATTTAAATCAAGTCACATAAATGTCGACCCCGTCAGAATCACACTCTTAACGCTATAGGAAAGTTTATCTATATAGTTAATACAAAGACGACCCTGAACCGGAATGTGAGATAGACAAAGGCCCGCTACCGCGAGGGAAGTATAAGATCGGAAACCCTATAGCAAAACATCCCACCGCCGGAAGATTTGTTCTGCGTTTGACAGCCTATGCAGGCAATAACATGTGTGGTCGCGATGGCTTTCTTATTCACAGTGATAATGGCCATGGAACAGCGTCGAACGGTTGTATTGTCGCCTCTTTCGATAGCCGCAAAAAAATAGCCGACAGTAACGACAGGGAACTCATCGTTAAATGAAATGGATCATTGCTATCGCATTTATAGCTCTTTCTTCTTCCTGCCTGTCATATAACGGCATATCTGCTGAAGAAATCCTTTTTAATAAGGTTATCGAAGCGTCAAAAAGCAGTAATCGCAGGGGGTTGTCAGATAAGGATTACGCGCGCGTCTCTGAATACCTCTCTCAGGGCAAGTCACGCTGGATAGAACTTTATCCCATATTGCATAAAGATCCTTTTCGCGGCGTTACCTTTTTTCAGGAAGGACTTAATATCGCTATGGCTTATGCGTTACCTGAAAATCCGGTTGCTGTATTAAAGTTTGTTGATGGAGAGAACGTTAATGAGATATGTGGTTTACCCTTCATCGAACCTGCCCCGGATGAAATCAGAAACTATATTCAAAAAACAATAGTAGCGATAGGTAAAGTAAAGACCGGAGGCTACTGGAAAGTGCAATGCATCAATCTCCTGAACCGGCGTTTTTCAGCTGAAAATCTGCCGTAATGTAATCGGGATGATTTAATTAAACAGATTAGTCATCTTTCACGTCCTTTCAATGACTTAGTAATCATTGCCGGATAAGGTAAGCAAAAGACTACCCTACATATTTCCGGTTAAAATCCGTACTGCCCATTGGACTGCGCCCTACTTAGCTGACTATTCAGCTTTTCAGGTGCAGTTCATCATCGTTTCTAGCCGCGCTGCAACCGCCGCAGAGCCGCATCAACCTGATCCTCACCCTGGGTCAGTTCGATGATCTGATATTTGATCGCCGGGTTCTCGATCAGGCCAGCCAGGGTAGCCGCCACATCTTCACGCGGTATGACACCATAGGGAATCGCCAGATCGGCATGAATCAGACCGGTGCCGGGTTCATCGGTCAGCGTCCCCGGACGCAGGATCACCCACTCCAGTTTGCTCGCCACCAGCGCGGCATCCGCCAGCCGTTTAACCCGCATGTAGTTCTCAAATCCTTCAGAGGGGGAGATTTTGCCGCGCCCCGCATCCGGGAACGCGGAGACCAGCATAAAACGCGACACGCCCGCCTGCTCCGCCGCCGCGACCGCCAGTTTCAGCCCTTCACCGTCGATGGCGTTGGTCAGTTCGATACCGGCCCCGCCCGCGCCAGCGCTAAAAACGACGACATCATGCCCGGCCATCATCTGCGCCAGCGTCGCTACGCTGAGTTGCTGAATATCCCCTGCCAGCGGCTGCGCCCCGGCAGCCTGCAACGTTGCGGCCTGCTCCGGTTTACGATGCAGCGCCGTCACCGCGTGTGCTTTGTTGCTCAGCTGACGGGTCAGATGCAGGCCAACTTTGCCCGCCGCCCCGATAATAAAACATGTCGCCATAGATTGAGATCCTCTGTAAAAAGCGCGAGTGCCAGAGTATAGCCATCAGCCCATAACAGACCAGGCGCCTGATGCGGCGCCTGGTTAACTGATTACGGAATGACCTTTTCCGCTTTCAGCTTATCGAACAGCTGCGTAAAGGAGTCGAGCGTGCTGCGATAGCCGGTGAAGCCCGCCTTACGGCTTTTACTCATATCGGTAAAGGCTTCCATCGGACGTCCCAGGTCGGCATCGGTGTGCCACCATGAGGCCAGTCGGGTAATATCCGCCTCACGCAGCTGGTGCTGCTCAGCAATCTCCCGCCATGCGCTGGCCGCGTCCTGCATCCGATCTTCCAGCGGCATCATCTGTGCCGGGTAGTCCGCCGCTTCAATGCCAAAATATTCCGCCAGCTTCGGCCACATCCAGTTCCAGCGGAACACGTCGCCGTTTACCGCATTGAAATCCTGATTCGCGGCATTCGGTGACGTCGCCGCCCAGTGCAGCTGTTCGGCCAGCAGACCCGCATCGGTCATATCAGCCACGCCGTTCCACTGCTCAGGGGAGCCAGGGAAAATAAATGGCCAGCCCTGTGCTTTACACAAGGTGGCGTAGACCGCCAGCGTCTGTCCCATATTCATCGCATTGCCAACCGCATAGCCGATGATGGTGTGAGGGCGGTGCACGCTCCAGCGATAGTCATATTTCTCTGCACCCGCAAAGATTTCATCTTCCTGCGCATAGTAGAAGTTATCGACCGGCTGACGCCCCTGCTCTTCACGGAACGGCGTGACCAGTACGGCACCTTTACCGTAGGCTTCGAACGGCCCCAGGTAGTGCTTCAGCCCGGTCACCAGCGCCACGTGCGAACCCTGTAAACGGTCGCCGAGCGCTTCGATCACATTGCGCACCATGTTGCCGTTGACGCGGATGTTCTCTTTTTCAGTTTCCTGACGCGCCCAGACGCTGAAGAACAGCGCATCCGGTTTTACCGTTTGCAGCGCGTCACGCACGGCGTCGGCGTCGGTAAGATCGGCGGTCAGGCTGGTTGCCCCCTCCGGCACCGCGCCGCGTCCGCGTGACAGACCGGTGACCTGCCAGCCCTCCTGCTGTAATTTATCCGCCAGTGCACGACCAATAACGCCGCTGATGCCTACAATCAAAGCCTGCTTTTTCATTTGATTTCTCCTCGATTTGCGTAATGCTAAGCCTAATAGAGAATTCAGTTCTTATCTCTGGCATTAATTCACAGCATTCTCAACCTGAGTTCATCAATCCATGCACGATCAACGTCTCAAAGATATTCTGCCGTTTGTCAGCAGCGTCGAGTGTGGCAGCTTTACCGCGGCGGCGGAGCGCCTGCATGTGACCGGATCGGCGGTCAGCAAAAGCGTCAGCCGGCTGGAGGCGCGTTTAGGTTCACGCCTGCTGGAACGCACCACGCGCAGCCTGCAACTGACCGATGCCGGCAGCGCCTACTATCAGACCTGTCTGCGCGTTCTTGAAGATCTGGCCGAGGCGGAGGCGGTGCTGGCCGCGCAGCGCACCATTCCCTCTGGCCGTCTGCGGCTGGCGGTGCCGACGACCTATGGCCGTCTCAACGTCATGCCGCTGCTGATGCCCTTTTGCCAGCAGCACCCGGAGCTGGCGCTGAGCCTGAGTTTTTCCGATCGCTTTGTCGATCTGTTTGAGGAAGGTGTAGATGTGGCGGTGCGGATTGGCGGTGCGCCCGACCTGCCCGCCTCGCTGGGCTGGCGGAACATGGGCCGCGAGCAGATGCAGTTCTGTGCCTCACCCGGCTATCTGGCGCGCGAGGGGTATCCGCAGGATGAGGCGTCGTTGCTGAATCATCGCGCCATCCTTTATGAGCGGGTGGATGGCAGCACCAAACCCTGGCTGTTCACCACCGACGATGGTCAACCGCACTGGCGCGAGATGCCCTACCGTCTGGCGCTGGGCGACGTGGATGCGCAGTTACAGGCGGTGCTAGCCGGACTTGGCGTGGCGCAGATGCCCTCATGGCTGATTCAGCGGGCGGTGGCAGCGGGTGAACTGGAGATTATTCTGCCAGAGCGGCAGCCCGATGGGCTGACCCTCAGCGTGGTGTGGCCGCGCCGCAAACAGTTTCTGCCGAAAGTTGATGCGCTGCTGTCGGCGCTGAATAGGCTGACGATCCGGTAACTCGCCCGGTTTCATCTGCTATAGCCTGTAGGCCATCAACCGCTTTCAGCCCTGCTCCCCCTCAGACATACCCCATCATTTTCAGCAGCGACTGCACCTGATTCATCGCCTCGCTGCGATGAGAAACGCCCAGCTTCTGATATAGATTGCGGATATGGGTTTTGATGGTGGTCGACGCCACCGCCAGTTCACCGGCGATCTGGTCATTGCTGTAGCCGGAATAGATCAGCCCCAGCACCTGCCATTCGCGCTGGGTCAGGGGGCTGGTACGGATCAGCTCCGGCACGTCGGGATGGTTAAGTAACCGGCTGACAAATCCTTCGTCGAAATGGGCGAACTTGTGACGATGATATTTGTTGATCTCCAGCAGAATACGGCGGGCGCGGTGGCTGTCCAGCTCGTTCAGGGTATTAAGCTGGATCAGCTGCCGCAGCTGCTGCGCCATCATCTCCCCTTCAATCACAAAATGGCTGATAAAACCGGTGCTGCGCGCCAGTTTCAGCGCCTCAATCAGCGTGCGCTGCGCCTCCGCTTTGCGCTCGGTTTGCCAGTAGATTTGATTCAGGAGTAGCAGGTTACGGTTTAAATCACTCATCAGCCGCAGGGCGCGGGCATTGTCATTCAGCTCCTCCAGCACCACTTCTGCCTGGCTGACGTCACCCAGCAGGATCTGCGCGCGGGCGATGTTGCGCCACTGTCCCTGAAGGAAATGGTTATTGGCGAAGGCCGGTTTGGGCGTCTGCCGCAGCCAGTTACGGGCGTTCTGGCTGTCGCCGGTCATCTGCCAGTAAATTACCCGGACTTTATCCGCATTGGCGATCCAGTCGCTGTGCCAGTTGCCGTTGTTCAGCAGATTTTCCAGCCGGTTCAGGTAGCTGCGGGCGTTATCAAGATTACCGCGCGCCAGCGAGCACTGCACCAGCAGGCCCAGGCACTGGATCTGCTGCTGCGGCTGAAAACCGGTCAGCACTTTGATCCCTTCCCGGGCGGCCTGCTCCGCCTCCTCCAGCCGTCCCCAGGCCCACAGCAGCTGGGCGCGGATGCGCAGCAGAAACTCATGCAGCGGGAACTGCGCCAGATGCTGCTCCTCCACCAGCACAAAGGCGCGGCTCTGGATCTCATACGCCGCCTGCAAAAAACCCTGAGCAAACAGAATTTCACTCTGCTGGATCAGGCTCCACAGGGCGTAGTGCCAGGCTTCATCCCGTCGTGCCATCTGTTCGGTCTGTCGCATCAGCTTAAGTGAGTCGTCCAGCTGGCCTTTGCAGTGCATTACCTCGCCATGCACTGAGGTCGCCACAATCCGGCTGTAGTGTCGGCTGGCGGGCAGCGTGTCGAGCGCCACTTTCGCCAGCCGCTCCGCCTCATCGGTGTTGCCATCGTTAATCGCTACCTGGGCGCGTAACGCATTGAATTCACCCCGCAGCGCCTCATCAATCTCGCAACGACAGGCCTGCTCAAAGCGTGCCAGCAAACTGTCGACCTCGGAGAAGCGATGCTGGCTCTGCATCAGCCACGCCTGCAACAGCACCAGCATCGGGTTCTCCAGCATCATCTCCCACGGCAGCGCCTTGAGGGAGTTCTCCAGCAGCGGCAACTCGCTCTGATTAAACAGCGTCCAGGCGTGCTTCAGCAGCACGTCACGCAGCATACTGGCATCCCCGGAGGCCAGCGCGTGATGGATCGCTTCGCCGGGAAAGCCCTGCGCCATCCAGCTCTCCGCCGCCGCACGATGCAGCGCGGGCAGCTCCGCCGCCAGCTCCCACTGACAGCGCTGACGCAGGAAGTTACCAAATAGCGGATGGTAGCTGAACCAGCAGCCGGAATCGTCCATGCGCTGCAAAAACAGCCCCTGGCGCTCAATCTCTTCCAGCCGCATCTGCCCGTTCTCTTCACGGGTGACACAGGCGATCAGCTCATCGTTCATTGAGCGCAGCAGCGCGGTTTTCAGTAAAAAATGGCGGGTCGGGAGATCGACATTGTCCAGTACCTCCTCCACCAGATAATCGGAGAGATGACTGGCGTTGATGCCGGAGAGACGCCGCGCCGAATGCTGAGCCGAGCTGGCACCCTGGCGCGCCGACAGCACAATCAATTGCAGCGCGGTGGCCCAGCCCGCCACGTCATCACACAGCCTGCCGCTCTCTTCGCTCTCCAGCGGCGCCGCCAGCCGGCAGTCGAAAAACTGCTGTGCCTCCTGATGGGTAAAGGCCAGCTGCTGGCTGCCCAGCTCAATCAGCTGCTCGCGCACCCGCAGATTGGCGATGCCGAGCTGCGGCAGATTGCGGGAGAGCAGGATCAGCGTCAGGTTTTCCGGCTGATGGCGCAGGAAGAAGCGCATCGCGTCGTGGATCACCGGATTGGTGATCAGATGGTAGTCATCGACAATCAGCCACAGCGGCTGATGCCACTCCACCAGTTCAATAAACAGCTGCGAAAACAGCGCGTTGAGATTAACGTACTGCCGCTTCTGCGCCAGTAATTCGCTGCGCGGGCAGCCGCCGTGGCTGGCCTGTTGCAGCGCCGCGATCAGGTAATCCGCAAAACGTTCCGGCTGATTATCGCCCTCATCCAGAGAATACCAGCCCAGATGACTCTTACCCGCCGCCCACTGCGACACCAGCGTGGTTTTGCCGTAGCCCGCCGGACTGGTGACCAGCACTAATCGATAGTTACCGGCCGCGGTGAGCTTTTGCAGCAATCTTTCACGCATCACGGTCCCTTCAAGTCGGACCGGGCGGCTGAGTTTAGAGGGTATTAGCATGGGCGCGCGTTTCTCCGTTCTGATCGAGCGCATCATTATTTTACGCTTCGTAATTATTCCTTACACAGGTTCAGCATTCCGTCAGGTGATTGCAAGCAAACCCATTAACTAATCTTCACAAAAGCGTGCGCAATCACACTCCTGCGTCGCTTTAGGATTAGCCTCAGCCTCTCCGCCCTCCCTATCCTCCCGCGCTAATCCCTCTCAGGAGGAGGAGCAATCTCTTTCCCCTGGGCACACTGTCGCCACACTGACCTATTTTCTGTTTTTACAGGACACCAACCATGACGACACAGCCCGAATTTAACCCGATTCAGTTCAACGCCGCCCTGACGCGCCAGTGGCAACGTTTTGGCCTGCGCGACGCACGTGAGATGAGCCAGGCGCAGTGGTGGCAGGCGCTCAGTGGCGCACTGGCCGATCTGCTGGCGGCGCAGCCCGCCGTGGCTGCGCAGACGCCGCAGCGCCATGTGAACTATCTGTCGATGGAGTTTCTGATCGGTCGCCTGACCGGCAATAACCTGCTCAATCTCGGCTGGTATGACGCAGTAAAATCGGCGCTGGCGCAGTGGGATATTTCCCTGACCGACCTGCTGGAAAACGAAACCGATCCGGCGCTGGGTAACGGTGGCCTGGGTCGGCTGGCCGCCTGCTTCCTTGACTCGATGGCGACCGTGGGCCAGCCCGCGATCGGCTACGGCCTGAATTACCAGTATGGGCTGTTCCGCCAGCGCTTTGAGCAGGGTGCGCAGCATGAAACCCCGGATGACTGGCAGCGCGATCGCTATCCGTGGTTTAACCATAACGCGGCACTGAACGTGCGGGTGGGGCTGGGAGGCAAAGTGGTGACGGCCAATGGCCGACCGCACTGGCAACCGGCGTTTGAGCTGGTCGGTGAAGCCTGGGATCTGCCGGTGGTGGGCTATCAGAATGGCATCAGCCAGCCGCTGCGTTTATGGCAGGCCAGACATGCGCATCCGTTTAACCTTAACCGCTTCAACGACGGCGATTTTCTGCGCGCTGAGCAGCAGGGCATCGACGCGGAAAAACTCACCAAGGTGCTCTACCCCAACGACAACCATCAGAACGGTAAAAAACTGCGCCTGATGCAGCAATATTTCCAGTGCGCCTGTGCGCTGGCGGATATTCTGCGCCGTCACCACCGGGCGGGACGCACCATCGACACCCTGGCCGATCATGAAGTGATCCAGCTCAACGACACCCATCCGACGCTGGCGATCCCGGAACTGATGCGCCTGCTGCTGGATGAGCATCAGCTGGAGTGGGATCGGGCGTGGCAGATCACCCAGCACACCTTTGCCTACACCAACCACACCCTGATGCCGGAAGCGCTGGAGTGCTGGGATGTGCGGCTGGTGCGCAGCCTGCTGCCGCGCCATATGATGATCATCAACACCCTTAATGCCCAGCTGAAAGCGACCGTCAGCGCGCACTGGCCGGGTGATGAGGCGAAGTGGGCGAAACTGGCGCTGGTGCACAACAACCAGCTGCGGATGGCTAACCTCTGCGTCACCAGTGGCTTCGCGGTTAATGGCGTGGCGGCGCTGCACTCGAAACTGGTGGTGCAGGATCTCTTCCCGGAGTACCACCAGCTCTGGCCGCAGAAGTTTCACAACGTTACCAACGGCATTACGCCACGCCGCTGGATTAACCAGTGCAACCCGGCGCTGAGCGCGCTGATCACCCGGACGCTGCAAAAGCCCTGGATCAACGATCTCGATGCGTTGCAGGGCCTGGAAGCCTTTGCCGATGATGCGGCGTTTTGCGCGGAGTATCGCGCCATTAAGCAGCAAAACAAACAGGCGCTGGCGCAGTGGGTGCAGCAGCGTACCGGTATCGAAATCGATCCTACCGCACTGTTTGATGTACAGATTAAGCGTCTGCATGAGTACAAGCGTCAGCACCTGAGTCTGCTGCATATTATTGCCCTGTGGCAGACGCTGGTGAGCGATCCGCAGGCCAATCGCGTTCCGCGCGTGGTGCTGTTTGGTGCCAAAGCCGCACCGGGTTACGCGCTGGCGAAAAATATCATCTATGCCATCAACAAAGTGGCGGAGGTGATTAACCAGGATCCCCGGGTTGGCAATCGCCTGAAAGTGGTGTTTATCCCCGATTACAACGTCTCGGTGGCGGAGCGACTGATTCCGGCCGCCGACCTTTCCGAGCAGATCTCCACCGCCGGGAAAGAAGCCTCAGGCACCGGCAACATGAAGCTGGCACTGAACGGCGCGCTGACTATCGGCACGCTGGATGGCGCTAACGTGGAGATCGCGGAGCAGGTCGGCAGTGAAAATATCTTTATTTTCGGTCATACCGTGGAGCAGGTGGTGGCGTTAAAGGCCAGCGGCTACGCCCCGGCGCAGTGGCGTAAGAAAGATCATCAGCTCAACCGGGTGTTAAAGGCGCTGGAAGATGGCACCTTCAGCCAGGGCGACCGTCACGCTTTCGAAGCGATGCTGCACAGTCTGGGAGCGGAAGGCGGCGATCCTTACCTGGTGCTGGCCGATTTCCAGCCCTACCTTGAAGCGCAGGCGCGGGTTGAGGCGCTGTGGAGCGATCAGCAGAGCTGGACGCGCGCCACCATCCTGAATACCGCGCGCTGCGGCATGTTCAGTTCCGATCGCGCGATCCGTGACTACCAGCAGCGCATCTGGCAAGCGACGCGCTAAGGAACGCCATGAGAACCGAACAGATTCAGGACCCTTTTTCGCTGGCGGGGATTGCCGCCGACTATATCAACGCCCACGGCCAGCCACAGGCGATCCCCGCGCTGACCCGCCAGCGTCTGCTGGCGGTGATGCAGCCGCCGCGTCAGCTGACCACACCGCTGCCGCCGGTAGTGATTTTCCGTCGCGGTGACACCCTGAGCCTGTCGCCGCAGCTTAGCGCCGGGGCGCACTGGCATCTCACCAGCGAGGCCGGTAAAACCCGCTCAGGTCGCTGCCAGCCCGGCCAGCCGCTGCATCTGCCGCCGCTGCCGGAGGGCTACCATCAGCTGACGCTGCAACAGGGTGCGCAGCAGTGGGCGTGCCGGGTGATAATCGCCCCCGCCCGCTGCTATGAGCCGCCCGCGCTGCTGGCGGGTGAAGCCCTGTGGGGCGCCTGTGTGCAGCTCTATACCCTGCGGTCGGCAGATAACTGGGGCATCGGCGACTTCGGCGATCTGCGCCGGATGCTGCCTGAGGTGGCGGCGCGCGGCGGCGCGTTTATCGGCCTTAATCCGATTCACGCGCTGTTTCCCGCCAGCCCCGACAGCGCCAGCCCCTACAGCCCCTCTTCGCGGCGCTGGCTGAATGTGCTCTATATTGACGTCGCTGCCGTCACCGACTTCCGGCAAAGCGCCGCCGCGCAGCAATGGTGGCGGCAGGCGGAGACGCAGCAGGCGCTGGAACAGGCGCGGGCCGCAGAATGGGTCGATTATCCGGCCGTGACCCGGCTGAAAATTCAGGCGCTTAGCCTCGCCTGGCCGCAGTTTTGTCAGCGCGACAGTGCCGACCCTGAGGTGCAGGCGTTTGACGCTTTTATCCGTGAGGGAGGCGAAAGCCTGAAGCATCAGGCGCTGTTTGACGCGCTGCACGCCGACCAGATGGCGCAGGATAACCAGCGCTGGGGCTGGCCGGTCTGGCCGGAGGCGATGCAGAACCCCGACAGCCCGGCGGTGCAGACATTTTTGCAGCAGCAGGCCGATCAGGTGCGCTTCCGTATGTGGCTCCAGTGGCTGGCGGCGCAGCAGTTCGCCACCTGCTGGCAATGCTGCCAGCAGCAGCAGATGCCGATTGGGCTGTATCGCGATCTGGCGGTTGGCGTGGCGCAGGGCGGCGCAGAGACCTGGAGCGAGCGCGATCTTTACTGCCTGGATGCCAGCGTCGGCGCCCCGCCTGACATACTTGGTCCGCGCGGCCAGGACTGGGGATTGCCGCCGATGGACCCGCAGGTGATGTGTCAGCGCGCCTGGGAGCCGTGGATCGCCCTGCTGCGCGCCAATATGCGCCACTGCGGCGCGCTGCGTATCGATCATGTGATGGCCCTGATGCGCCTGTGGTGGATCCCGGCCGGGGAAAGCGCCGCCCAGGGTGCCTATGTCCACTATCCGATTGACGATCTGCTGGCGATACTGGCGCTGGAAAGCCAGCGTAATCGCTGCATGGTGATTGGCGAAGATCTCGGCACCGTGCCGGAGGCGATTGTCGATAAACTGCGGGAGGGCGGCGTCTACTCCTACAAAGTGCTCTGGTTCGAGCAGCGTTCAGAAGCGGATTTCCGCCCGCCTGCGGCGTGGCCACGGCAGGCGATGGCCGTCGCCACCACCCACGATTTACCGACGCTGCGTGGCTGGTGGCAGAGCGACGACCTGACAACCGGCGCGCAACTCGGGCTCTACCCGGATAAAGTGGTGCTGGCCGGACTCTATCAGGATCGGCTACGGGCGAAGCAGGCGCTGCTGCACAGTCTGCATCGGGTCGGCGCACTGCCGAAACGTGCCGGGCGTGACGCCCGCCGCACTTCGATGAGCAAGGCGCTGAACCGGGGGATGCAGCGTTATCTGGCGGAGAGCCACAGCGCGCTGCTGGGGCTGCAACCGGAAGACTGGCTCGACATGGCTGCACCGGTCAATATTCCCGGCACCAGCGATGAGTACCCGAACTGGCGACGCAAACTTACCGCCTCGCTGGAGACGCTGTTCAGCGATCCCGATACCGACGCGCTGTTGCGGGATGTGACGGCCCGCCGCAAGGGTGCTGCGCGGGTTACGGCTAAAAGCTAAAAAGAAAACCCCGGAGCTGCTCCGGGGTTTTAAATTTTGTCCTGAAATCTCAACGGGTAGATGATGCTATTCATCACCTCAACGCCGACCGACTGCCCGATGTGATGACATCCTGCCGCGCCAGAGAGTTATTTTAGCAGAGGCCGGAACGCTAACCGCCGTAACACAGCGGCAACCTCACCCGAGCTCACCGCCCCTGTTGCCGCAGAAACCGTTAGCTCTTCAAGTTCATCGTCTTCATCACGTACAGCAATGCCGTTACGATTCAAAAAAACCATCGTGACGAAAAAGGCGGTGCGCTTGTTACCATCATTAAAAATGTGTCCGCGCGCTATGGCGATCAGATAGATGGCGGCCAGCTCGTAAAGATCATTCACATCTTCATAATAAAGCTGGTTCTGCACACGGCAGATGATCGCTTCTGCTCTTTCAGGTTCAGGCATGCCCTGAACGCCTGGCAGAGTAGCCAGCAGACGATCATGAAAGGCGATCACCTCCTGAGCGCTGACCCACTTCATCGATCAGCCAGCGCCTTCACCGTTCGTGAATGACGACCCATAATTTCAGCAAATTCCGCATCCAGTTTGGCCTGCTGCCAGGCATTGAAATCGTCGCGGCTGATCAGCACAGCAGAAGAGCCGTCACGCCGGGTTATCTCCACCGGCTCACCCGCTGTGGCTGTGTCCATCACTTCAGCAATGTTTTGTCTGGCCTGAGTTGTGGTGTAACTGCGCATAGAACCTCCCGGAAGTTATTTTTGAAATGTACATGATTAACGTACAACTCACAACGCTTAAACCTCCTTCCCGATCGGTAAGGTTCAGATGACAGGCTCACCATCCTGATGCGTTGCTGAACGGGGCGCGCGATGACATTCAGAACGAAAAAAGGTGCGCCAGGGCGCACCAGATGGGACAAATCAGTGGTGTCGGGGTAGCGTCACCCCTTGCCTTTAACACTACTGATAAAGGTTTGCCGCGCAGAGGTGGAACCCAGCCGCTCGGCTTCATCGAGCAGTTTCAGCGCCTTGTCGATATTGCCGCTGTTGACCGCCTGTTTGATCTGCTGATTAAAGTAACCTTCGGTGTCGCTCATGATCGGTTCCGCTTTGGCTTTTGGCGTCGGGAGCGGTGCAGGTGCCGCCGCCGGGGCGGCACGATAGGTGGCGGGCGCGTTGCTGCCGACCGCCACCGGTGCCGGTCCTGAGGAGCCAAACAGCGGGCCGACCAGAATCGAGGCACCGGAACTGGTCTGCATCTTCAGCTTGATGGTCCCTTCGCGGCTATGGCGGGCGATGGGATCGGGAATATCCGGCACCGCATGACCGGTACCCTGCGCGTAGGCTTTCGCCGGATCAAGCAGCGTGGTGGTCTGTGTCAGATCGCTTTCAGTGGTAAACACCAGCAGATAGATTTTTTGCTGACCCAGCGCCGGGGTCAGTTTCATCACGCCTTCCAGCCGATCCGCGGTCATCACGCCCGGCTTCTGATAGCCGAAGTAGCGGCTGGGGAACCAGGCGGCAGGCCGCAGGTTCTCGTCCAGCACCAGCACGTTCGGCGCGAAGACCTGACCGTTCGCCACTTCGCTGCTCAGGGTCAGCGTCAGTTCACCGATGGTGGCGGGCAGACTGTAAGCCGCCACCGGCCCGGCAATCGAGGGCGCATTCAGCGACTGTCCGCTGTTCGCCAGCCGGGTAGTCTGGGTCTGGGAAGGCGTCAGCGGCTGCCAGCTCAGACGCTGTAAAGATTCGGGTGCCACCTGTGGCGCGGCGGAGAGATCCTGCGGCACCAGATTAATATCCGCCAGAGCGGGCAGAGTCTGTCCTGTCAGTAACGCCGCACTCAGGCAGAGTGCCGCCAGCTTTTTCATTTTCATTATGCGTACCTTATTGCAGGTCGCGGCGTAAACCAGGCAATGGCCCGCCGCGACCAAAGAGTTCGATCAGGCGCGCAGGCGCGCCTGCCAGCGAGGGAGTTGGCTTACCACCAGATTTCCATCTGCGCACCAAAGGTAAATTCGTCGTCGTTGCCACGGCTGTTGGTCAGGATGCCGTTACCGCTGCTGTCAGCGGAGGCGAAGGAGGTGAGACTGCCTGAGCTGTCTTTGTCGTAGCCCCACTTCTCATTCCATTTGGCGTAGGTGGCGAACAGACGCAGCGCCGGACGTGACCAGATGCTGTCACCCGCCTGCCACTGCTGCGCCAGCGTCACCTTATACTGACCGTTGCGCTCGTTCGCCTGCTGTGACTTCACGTTGTCGTAGCCCAGCTCCAGCAGGGTGCTCATGATTGGCGTCCATTTGTACATCGGACGCACGCCCACGGTGTACCACTCGGTGCCACGGTTGTTGTCCAGATCGATGTTCTGATACATGGCGACGTACATCAGATCCCAGCGTTCCGCCAGCGAGATCGCGCCGTGATCGAGGATGCGGTACATATCGCCGTTGTTATTAAGATTGGTGCCCTGCGGCACGCCTTTACCCTGTGACGTCAGCGCGTCGGTGGCGTATTGCAGCACAAATTTGTTGTAGCCTTTCAGCATGCTCTGTGTATGTTCTGCGGTGAACATCCAGCCATCTTTCGACGCGCCATCTTCCAGGCGGTAGCCGTCACGGGCGTTGGCGCGGCCATAGTCGACGCCCAGCTCCAGCACGCCGTCCGGGTTGGTCTCCAGACCGGCCAGACGCACATCGAACACGTCGTTAGCGGTGCTGGTGGCGAAATCACGAATCCGATCGCTGGAGAAGGTGTAGGAGCCGCCCGCCTCTGACGAACGGGTCGCCGCGAAGGAGAGTTTACCGAAGCCGAGATCGACATCTTCCAGACCGGCACCCGGACCGGAAATATCCCAGTAGTAGAAGTCGATCATATGGACGTCATGGCGCTGATAGAAACGCTTACCGGCCCAGATGGTCGAACCTGGCAGCGCGTCGATCAGGTTTTTCCCTTTGACGTTGGCTTCACGGAAAGCGGGTGATGTTGCTTCCCAGTCATTCTGCTGCGCCACGGAGTAAGCCACGTTGGTGTCGAAATAGAAGCTTTTGTCGCCCTCTTTCCACACTTCCTGGCCTAATTTCAGTTCGGCGTAGGTTTCACATTCGTTGCCCAGACGGTATTTACTTTGAGCGCCGGTCGCCTGGAAGCATTCCTGCTCGCCACCGCTGCCGGTCCAGCCAATGCCGGAACGGGCGTAACCGGTAAAATCGACCGCCATCGTCGGGGCGGAGAGGGTGCCCACCGCGACGGCAACGGCGAAGGGAAGTTTGCGCAGAGTTAACATTTTCTATCTCCTGAGGTCATTGCTTTTATTGTTTTGGCAGGGCTATACACCCGGCTCCTGATACAGCCTGCGACACGCGCTCCCATCCTCACGGAACAGGTGACAACGTTCGGGCGGCAGGCCAATACCGAGGATGGCGCCCTCTTTTACCAGCACGACGTCCTCCTGGCGGTAGACCAGGTTTTGACGAATGGCGGGAATCTCGATGTGGATTTGTGTTTCATGTCCCAGCTGTTCCACCACCTGCACTTCCCCTTCCAGAGTGACATCGGCGATGTCGCTGGAGAGCAGATGCTCCGGGCGGATGCCCAGTGACATGTTGCTGCCGACCTGCACCCCGGCGCTGTCGACCGGCAGCCAGACCAGCTGCTGATTAGGCAGCCGGACCTGAACCTGGTCGATAGCGGTGGCGGTGACTTTCACCGGCAGGAAATTCATTTTGGGTGAGCCGATAAACCCGGCGACAAAGCGGTTGGCGGGATAGTGATAAAGCTCCAGCGGCTTACCGACCTGGGCGATGCGCCCGGCGTCCAGCACCACGATCTTGTCCGCCAGCGTCATCGCTTCGATCTGATCGTGGGTGACGTAGATCATGGTGCGCTTCAGGCGCTTATGCAGACGGGAGATCTCAATCCGCATCTGGACGCGCAGCGCGGCGTCGAGGTTAGAGAGCGGTTCATCCAGCAGAAAGACGCGCGGCTCCGCCACCAGCGTCCGGCCAATGGCCACGCGCTGACGCTGACCGCCTGAGAGCGCTTTGGGCCGGCGGTCGAGCAGGTGCGCCAGTTGCAGGATCTCCGCCACCTGATTGACCCGCTGGTGGATCTCCGCTTTTTTTACCCCGGCCAGCTTCAGGCCAAACGACATGTTTTCCGCCACCGACAGGTGCGGATAGAGCGCATAGGACTGAAACACCATGCCAATCCCGCGCTCGGCGGGCGGCACCTCGTTCATGCGCCGATCGCCGATGAACAGTTCGCCGCTGGTGATGGTCTCCAGTCCGGCAATCATGCGCAGCAGCGTCGACTTGCCACAGCCCGATGGCCCCACGAAAACAACAAATTCCCCTTCACGAATAGTGAGATCAATATCTTTCGACACCACCGTATCGCCCCAGGCCTTTGTGACATTGCGTAGCACAACGCTCGCCATGATCCCTTTCCTCTTAGCTGCACATTCGTGTCTGCTCAGCGGCAGACGGGTTCCGGGGCTCACTATGCGAGAGGAAACAAACGGTAACATCCTCCACCGCAAC
Source organism: Pantoea sp. C2G6 (assembly GCF_051336815.1). NCBI lineage: Bacteria > Pseudomonadati > Pseudomonadota > Gammaproteobacteria > Enterobacterales > Erwiniaceae > Pantoea > Pantoea sp. C2G6. The sequence goes on along the minus strand of NZ_JBGMNJ010000004.1, from coordinate 158,358 downwards.
GTGATCCGCTGGGGGAGGAGGCGGGAGGAGGAGAAATCCAGGCGGCCGCGCCGCGCCGGGCAATCTGGCGCTTTTTTGTGATCGCTAACGCAGACCTACAGGAATTTTTCGCGGCTAACCCCCCGCTCAGGGCGCTTTTTGCCAGCGCGATCACAGCGATCGGCCACAGGGCGTAGAGCGCAGGAGGATGAGAAGGCCCGCCGGATACGCACAATGATGCCGGTAGAGCATTCACCACTTCCGCTAACAGGATGGATTTATGACGATGAAAACCGGTGCACGCATTCTGGCCCTTTCCGCCCTCACCACCGCGCTCTTCTCCGCAAGCGCGCTGGCAAAAATTGAGGAAGGTAAGCTGGTCATCTGGATCAATGGCGACAAGGGCTATAACGGCCTTGCCGAAGTGGGTAAGAAATTTGAGCAGGAGACCGGCATCAAGGTGACGGTTGAGCATCCTGACAAAATGGAAGAGAAGTACCCGCAGGTCGCCGCGACCGGTGATGGCCCGGACATCATCTTCTGGGCGCACGACCGCTTTGGCGGCTATGCGCAGTCGGGCCTGCTGGCGGAAATCAGCCCGGACGCCAGCTTCCGCGAGAAAATCTTTCCCTTTACCTGGGATGCGGTGCGCTTCGACGGCAAGCTGATTGGCTACCCGATTTCGGTGGAATCGCTGTCACTGATCTACAACAAAAAATTGCTGCCGAACCCGCCGAAAACCTGGGAAGAGATTGCCGGTCTCGATAAGCAACTGCGCGCCAAAGGCAAAAGCGCCATCATGTTCAACCTTCAGGAACCTTACTTCACCTGGCCGCTGCTGGCTGCGGGCGGGGCTTACGCCTTTAAACTCACAGACGGCCACTATGACGTGAAGGATGTCGGTGTTGATAACGCCGGGGCGAAAGCGGGCATGCAGTTCCTGGTCGATCAGGTGAAAGCCAAAACCCTGAACGCTGACACCGATTACTCCATAGCTGAAGCCGCCTTTAATAAAGGCGAAACCGCTATGACGATTAATGGTCCGTGGTCCTGGGGCAATCTCGATAAAAGCGGCGTCGACTACGGTGTCACGGCGCTGCCGACGCTGAACGGCAAGCCGTCGAAAGCCTTTGTCGGCGTGCTGAGTGCCGGGATCAACGCCGCCAGCCCGAACAAAGAGCTGGCGAAAGAGTTCCTGGAGAACTATCTGCTGACCGACAACGGACTCGACGCGGTCAACAAAGACAAGCCGCTGGGCGCGGTCGCGCTGAAATCCTTCCAGCAGAAGCTGGAGAAAGATCCGCGCATCGCCGCCACCATGAACAACGCCCAACAGGGTGAGATCATGCCAAATATCCCGCAGATGGCGGCCTTCTGGTACGCGATGCGCACCGCCACGCTGAACGCACTGGGCGGCCGTCAGAGCGTGGACGCCGCACTGAAAGATGCCCAGGCACGCCTGAAGAAGTAATTCCCCCTTTGCAGCCGGGGCAACCCGGCTTGAGTGACCGTTAAGGAAAACCGCATCATGTCAGGAAAACCGAAAACGCGCAGTCTGCTGCTGAAAAGCGTTCTTATCGGGCTCTGCTGTCTGCTGGTCGGCTATCTGCTGGTGCTGATGTATGCGCAGGGTGAATATCTGTTTGCGCTGCTGACGCTGATCCTCAGTGCAACCGGTCTGTGGATTTTTGCCAACCGTCGCGCCTATGCGTGGCGGTACGTCTATCCCGGCGTTGCCGGAATGGCGCTGTTTGTACTGTTCCCCCTCGCCTGCACCATCGCCATCGCCTTTACCAACTACAGCAGTAGCAACCAGCTCACCTTTGAGCGGGCGCAGCAGGTGCTGCTGGGCCGCACCTTCCAGTCGGGTGACGCGGTGAGTTTCTCGCTGTTTCCGGCAGGCGACCGCTGGCAGCTGGTGCTGAACGATGGCAAAGCCGACTATGTTTCCCCGCCGTTTCAGTTTGGCGCGGAACAGACGCTGAAAATGGCATCAACCACCCCACCGGAGGGCGATCGCGCCACGCTGCGGGTGATCACTCAGAACCGTCAGGCGCTGAGCCAGATCCGCGCTGAGCTGCCTGATGGCCGGGCGTTACGGATGAGTTCGCTACGGCAGTTCTCCGGCACGCAGCCGCTCTATCGGGTGGCTGCGCACGATGAGCTGATTAATCAGCAGAACCAGCAACGCTATCGCGCCAATCCGCAGACCGGCTTTTATCAGGCGGTGGCTGCCGATAATCAATGGGGCAATGAAATTCTGAGCCCTGGCTTTACCGTCAATACCGGCTGGAAAAACTTTGTGCGGGTGTTTACTGATGAGGGGATTCAGAAGCCGTTCCTGGCGATCTTTGGCTGGACGCTGCTCTTTTCGCTGATCACCGTGGTACTGACCGTGGCGGTCGGCATGGTCCTCGCCTGTCTGGTGCAGTGGGACGCGCTACGCGGCAAAGCGATTTACCGGGTGATGCTGATTCTGCCCTACGCTGTCCCGGCCTTTATCTCGATTCTGATTTTCAAGGGGCTGTTTAACCAGAGTTTTGGTGAGATCAACGTGATGCTCAGCGCGCTGTTTGGCGTGAAGCCCGCCTGGTTCAGCGACCCGACGCTGGCGCGCGCCATGCTGATTATCGTCAATACCTGGCTCGGCTACCCCTACATGATGATCCTCTGCATGGGGCTGCTGAAGGCGATTCCTGACGATCTCTATGAAGCCTCGGCGATGGATGGCGCTGGCCCGTTGCAGAATTTCTTCCTGATTACCCTGCCACTGCTGCTGAAACCGCTGATGCCGCTGATGATTGCCAGCTTCGCCTTTAACTTTAACAACTTCGTGCTGGTGCAGCTGCTGACCAATGGCGGACCCGATCGTCTCGGCACCACCACGCCAGCCGGTTATACCGACCTGCTGGTGAACTACACCTGGCGCATCGCCTTTGAAGGTGGCGGCGGGCAGGACTTTGGTCTGGCCGCCGCCATTGCCACGCTGATCTTCCTGCTGGTGGGTGCGCTGGCGGTGATTAACCTGAAAGCCTCGCGGATGAAATTCGACTAATAGCCTGATGGATCAGGCGCTAAGGAGTTGTTATGGCTATGGTACAACCCAAATCGCAATGGCTGCGTCTGCTGACGACGCATCTGCTGCTGCTGTTATTTATCGCCGCCATTCTGTTTCCGCTGCTGATGGTGATCGCGATTTCACTGCGTGCCGGTAACTTCGCCACCGGCAGCCTGATCCCGGAGCAGATCTCCTGGGAGCACTGGCGGCTGGCGCTGGGATTCAGCGTGCAGCATGCCGATGGTAGCGTCACGCCGCCGCCCTTCCCGGTGCTGCTCTGGTTATGGAACTCAATCAAGATTGCCGCCATCAGCGCGCTGGGCATTGTGGCGCTCTCCACCACCTGCGCCTATGCTTTTGCGCGGATGCGCTTCACCGGCCGCGCCAGCCTGCTGAAAGGAATGCTGATTTTCCAGATGTTCCCGGCGGTACTGTCGCTGGTGGCACTCTACGCGCTGTTTGATCGCCTCGGTCAGTATCTGCCCTTTATCGGGCTGAATACCCACGGCGGGGTGATCTTCGCCTATCTGGGCGGCATCGCGCTGCATGTCTGGACCATTAAAGGCTATTTCGAAACCATCGACGGCTCGCTGGAAGAGGCGGCCGCGCTGGATGGCGCGACGCCGTGGCAGGCATTCCGGCTGGTGCTGCTGCCGCTGTCGGTGCCGATTCTGGCGGTGGTGTTTATTCTGGCGTTTATCGCCGCAGTCACTGAAGTGCCGGTCGCTTCGCTGCTGCTGCGCGATGTTAACAGCTATACCCTGGCGGTCGGGATGCAGCAGTATCTCAATCCGCAGAATTACCTGTGGGGAGATTTCGCCGCGGCGGCGGTGCTCTCCGCGATTCCGATCACCCTGGTTTTCCTGCTGGCGCAGCGCTGGCTGGTCAGCGGTTTAACCGCGGGCGGGGTGAAAGGCTAAAACGATCATCATTGTACGTTGCCACTGCTTACACAACACCCGTTGTGGTTGAAGGATTCGGCGGCCTGCGGGCCGCCTTTTTTATGCGCCCGGCCTCAGGCGGCGCGGCTGTCTGTGATCAGCGCCAGGATTATCGCGGTTAGCGTCTGCTGACCCTCAGCCTGACGGATGTCGCCGTGTACCACCGCGCCCGCGATGGCGTCAGCCGCCCCGAGTAACCCCCACATGCCGGCTTCAGCGATACCCTTTTCTCCGCTAAAGGGCGAAAACCATCGCTGGCAGCGGGCGATAAAGTCGAGCTGATAATGGCGCTTAACCGAGGCTAGCTCAGGCGAGGTGCTGAGCGCTGACAGCAGTTCAGGGATTTCACGCCCCTCCGTCATCACGCAATCGACATATCCGGCGGCGAGCACCTCCGCTTTCTGTTGCAGCAGCATTGGCGCGGCGCGCATCGCCGCTTCCATCCGCTCAGTCTGGCGGCGATCAAAATCGTCGTAGAGTGCAGCCAGCAGACCATGACGGGTGGTGAAATGATCATAGACCACCGGCTTGCTGACTCCGGCCGCCTCGCCGACTCTGGCCAGCGTCAGGCCATCACTGCCCCCGGCCTGCATTAACTGCCATGCCACGTCCAGCAACTGTCTGCGCCGCGCCGCGCGTGACAGGCGCGGTTTGGCGACGTTTTCACTGGTCATGAGATTTCCGTCCGGCAAACAAGCGCTGACCCAGCTGATGCGCCCGTTGATAGTGCGACTCAGGATAACCCTGCTCGTCGCTCAGCAGCAGTTCGCTGCTCACGACCGGCGCGCCGCAGTAATCGAAGATGCCATGCTCAATCTGATTGCGCATACTGGCAAAGTAGCCGTGCCGCAGATAGGTGCGCGTATCCGCCGCCCCCAGCGCCAGCAGATGCACCGGCAGATGGCCGAGACGCTTCACTATCCGCCCTTCCTGCTCCTGAAAAGCCCAGCCCTGGATAAAGACCCGATCAATCCAGCCTTTCAGCTGCGCCGGAAAGGACCACCAGTAGACCGGATAGACCAGCACCAGCGCGTCGGCGCGATCCACCCGCTGCTGTTCAGCCAGTACATCAGGCGGCGATGCGGCCTGACCGTTAAAATGGTGGAGATCGCCGAGCGTGAAACGGGGATCAAATCCCTCGGCCGCCAGGTCAGCCTGTTCAGCGCTATGCTGGCCCGAGGCGCTAATGCCCCGGGCAAGCTGGTCGGCAACGCGGTGAGTGTGGGCATCCCGGTCGGGATGGGCTGTCACAATTAAGGCATGCATCGTCACTCCCTCCTCAGTCACGGTTAAGTTACTAAAGGTAGGTTACGATGAGTCGGTGAGCAAGCGTGGCGGTGATCTGCCCCGTCCGGCGGCGTGCTTCTTAACGACGATAGGCCAGCGAACGCACCAGTCGATCGCCCAGCTTCTGGATCAGCATCACCAGGGCCAGCAGCACAACAATGGTCGCCACCATCATCTGATTATCAAACCGCTGATAGCCGTAACGGATCGCCAGATCGCCCAACCCGCCGCCCCCGACCACGCCCGCCATCGCCGAGAAGCCAATCAGCATCACCAGCGTCAGGGTTATTCCCGCCACCAGCGCAGGCAGCGCTTCGGGCAGCAGCACGCGACTGACGAGGTGCCACACATTGCCGCCCATCGACACCACCGCCTCGATGCGGCCACGATCAACCTCATCCAGCGCGTTCTCGGTGATGCGGGCAAAGAAGGGGAACGCCCCCAGCGTAATCGGCACGATGGCGGCGGTACTGCCGAGCGTGGTGCCCACCAGCAGGCGGGTAAAAGGGATCAGGGCGATCAGCAGCACCACAAATGGCAGGGCGCGGCCGGTATTCACCACGCTGTTCAGCAGCAGTGAAACCACCCGGTTGGGCAGAATGCCTGTGGGTCGGGTCAGGAACAGCAGCACGCCCACCGGCAGCCCGATGGCCACGGTAAACAGAGCCGCCAGCAGCACCATATAGAGCGTTTCGCCGGTGGCGTTGAGCAGCAGCGCCTGAAACCGCTCATAACTCATGCTACGCATCGGGTTAATTCCTCACGCTGATATTTTTCGAGAAACGCCCGGTCTGCTTCGCCCTCTCTCAACAGCATCCGGCGCAGGCGTCCCTCTTCACGCGCCATGATCTGTTGCAGCGTGCCGCTCTCAACAAGCTGGCCTTTTTCCAGCAATGCGGCCCCATGACAGATGCGTTTCACCACCGCCATTTCATGGGTGATCAGCACCACGGTGATGTTGAGCTGCTGCTGAATATCCGCCAGCAGATCGAGAATCGAAGTGGTGGTTTCCGGGTCCAGCGCGCTGGTCGCCTCATCGCATAACAGATAACGCGGCCCGACAGCCAGCGCGCGGGCGATCCCGACACGCTGCTTCTGACCGCCGGAAAGCTGCGACGGCCAGGCACGGGCGAACGCTTCCAGTCCGACCCTTTCCAGCAGTGCCGTCACCCGCTGGCGGCGTTCCGCTGCCGGCACCCCGGCTATCTCCAGCGGCAGATCGATGTTGTCATGCACGTTGCGCGAATGCAGTAAGTTGAAATGCTGGAAGATCATGCCCATCTGCCGGCGCTGCTGGCGCAACTGCGCCAGGCTCAGGGTGGCAATATCCTGTCCATCAATCTCAATCTGCCCGGCGGAAGGCGTCTCCAGCCGGTTCAGGCAGCGCAGCAGCGTACTTTTACCCGCCCCGCTCTGTCCGAGGATGCCGAAGATAGTGCCCTCTTCAATGGTCAGGGAGAGATCGTCCAGCGCTGGCCTGGCAGCGCCGGGATAGTGTTTGCTGAGATGGGTGAGTTTAATCATGCTGCGGGTCCGCCACCGGGATCACCGAGCCCTGATAATTTTTGCGGATAAACGCCGCCACCTGCGGGGAACGCAGATCCTTCGCCAGCGCGACCAGTCGCGGATCCTTTTCCCGATCCGGCGTGGTCACCAGCAGGTTGGCGTAAGGATTATGCGCCGCCGACTCCAGCGCCAGCGCATCTCTGGCTGGCGTCAGCCCCGCTTCCAGCGCGTAGTTGCCGTTGATGATGGCGGCATCCACATCATCCAGCGACCGGGGCAGCTGCGGCGATTCAATCTCAATAATTTTGATCTGCTTCGGATTTTCGCTGATCTCTTTCGGCGTGACCTGCGTCGAACCCGCTTCGCCCTGCGCGTTGAGTTTAATCACCCCTTTATCCTGCAACAGCCACAGCGCCCGGCTCAGGTTGGTGGGATTGTTCGGCACCGCGATGCTGGCTCCCTGCGGCAGCGCCGCCAGACTTTTCACCTTGCGTGAGTAGATACCCAGCGGCTCGATGTGAACGCGGGCCACCACCGCAAACTGTTTCCCCAGCGCCTTTTCCTGATCTTTCAGGTAAGGCAGATGCTGAAAGTAGTTGGCATCCACATCACCGGACGCCAGCAGCTCATTGGCATTCACGCCGCCACTCAGCTCAACAATCTTCAGGTCGAGTGCGGGGTCCAGCGTTTTCACATACTCCAGAATTTCGGCGTGCGGCACCGGATCGGCGGCCACCCGCAGCGGGGCGGCCTGTAAGCTCTGAGCTATCAGCAGTGACAGGCCGGCAAGGGCCAGAAAGCGCTTTTTCATCATCATTGATCTCTTATCGGTATCAGTGGGAGGTGTGTTCGGGGTAGAAGCGCTGGGCGACTTCCGGGTGAGAACGAAGCCGCCCTTTCAGATAATTCCAGCCGACTTCACGCAGCAGTGGGTTAAGCGGATCGCTCTCGGGTCCCTGCGCCAGACCTGCCAGCGAAGGGGGTAACTGATAGATCGGCACCACCGCATCAAGCTGAGCGCCGAGGAAAAAGGCGATCGATAGCCGTTCGCTGCGCTGGGCGGGTGACACCACGCGATGCACGGTGGCGCGCAGATAGCCGTTGGTCGCCAGCTCCAGCAGTTCGCCGATATTGACGACAAACGCACCGGGCCGCGGCGCGGCGTCGATCCAGCGATCCGGGCTGACCTCCACCTGTAATCCCGGCTGATCGTCCTGCAACAGCATGGTCAGAAAGCCCGAATCTTTATGCGCGCCGACGCCCTGCCGTGATTCACCGTCACCGCGTCCCGGATAGCGGATCAGTTTGATGTGCTCGTTGGGATAGTCACCGTAGAGATTATCGAAAGCGTTGCGCGGCAGATGCAGCGCCTCGGCAAAGGCGCGCAGCAGCTCCAGTGCCACCGCCGTCATCTGCTGCTGCCAGTGCGTGACCACCTTCTGTAGCTCGGGCAGCGCCTCCGGCCATTGATTCGGGCCCTGCATCCGCTGCCAGGTCGGGGAGTCCGGGGTAATCGGCAGCGCCTCCCGCTCCGCGCCAATATCAAACTGCTCGCGATAGTCGGGCTGACTGCGGGTGATCTCGACTCCCGCCTGGTTATAGCCGCGAAAGTGGGGGGAGTTGGCCATCGCCACCGACAGTTTATCCGGCTGCGGCAGGGCAAAAAAGGCGCGCGCCACGCGCTGAACGCTCGCGGATAACGCACTGTCGATGCCGTGGTGCGTTAAATAGAAAAAACCGACCTCACGCGCCGCCTGGCTTAATTTTTCCAGACTCTGTTGGCGATCGGGTGAACGATCGGAGAGTGAAGCGAAGTTAATGACCGGCAGCTCTGAAAAGGTTAAGGCGCTCATGATGGGTACTCAGTTAACAGGGAATAGCCCTACCCTGCCACTGGATTGCGCCGTTAACTACCAACTAATCCTGCTATGGATATGCGGGACCCGGCAATATCGCCGCGCCGGTTCTGAATCAGCACCAGCGATAATCAGAGTAAATTGCCCTATTTTGTTGCCAGGTATTTATACAGGTAAGCAGCAATGAACAAGCAGGCCATGCTGCATTTGTCAGGAAACGCAGTTATTCCGGCTGAAAACTTGCAATAACTTACATTCGTGGTCTATGGTTTGGCGGCTGCGGTTATTTACCGCTTCACTTAAAAATTATTCGGCTTCTTATAGCTTTCATTTCCACGGTTTCTTCTGATCATCATTGCGGCTGCGAAAGCTATAAGACTCCTTTACTGAAGCACCTGAGGAGAATATGGACACCAGAAACTCATCGTCTGAACATCCAAAGAAACATTTCTGGAACAGGAAGCAGAAAGAGCTGACTGTTGATGACATTACCGTAATCGATAACGACATGCTAAAGCGTGCCGTGGGCGCTGCCGCGCTGGGTAATGCGATGGAGTGGTTCGATTTTGGCGTGTACAGCTACCTCGCCGTGATTATCGGCAAGGTCTTTTTCCCGGATGCCAACAACGCGGTTCAGCTGATCGCCACCTTTGGTACTTTTGCGGCGGCCTTCCTGGTGCGGCCCATCGGCGGTCTGGTGTTTGGTCCGCTGGGCGACCGCATCGGCCGACAAAAAGTGCTGGCGATGACCATGGTGATGATGGCGATCGGGACTTTCTGTATCGGTCTGATCCCCGCCTATTCGTCAATCGGCATCATGGCACCGATCCTGCTGCTGGTAGCGCGTCTGGTGCAGGGCTTCTCAACCGGCGGAGAATATGGCGGTGCCGCCACCTTTATCGCGGAGTACTCCACCGATAAACGCCGTGGCTTTATGGGCAGCTTCCTGGAGTTCGGTACGCTGGGGGGCTACCTGCTGGGTGCCTGTCTGGTGACGGTGATGACCACGGTCATGTCGAACGAGGCGATGATGTCCTGGGGCTGGCGCGTGCCGTTCTTTATCGCCGCGCCGCTGGGCCTGTTCGGGCTCTATGTGCGCCTGAAACTGGAAGAGACGCCGGCGTTCCAGCAGCATATGGAGAAGCAGGAGGCGCTGGAGCAGAGTAAGCCGCGTCTGACGCTGTTGCAGATGCTCAGCAAATACCGTGTGCCGATGCTGAAATGTATCGGTCTGGTGCTGCTGTTCAACGTCTCTAACTATATGCTGACGTCGTACATGCCGAGCTATCTGACCGGTGTGCTGGGGCTGCCAGAGCTGAGCGGCCTGCTGCTGGTGATGGTGGCGATGTTTGTGATGATGCCGCTGACGCTGCTGTGGGGACGCTGGACTGACCGCATCGGTCGTCGTCCGGTGATTGGCTTTGGGGCCGTGGGTCTGATCCTGTTCGCCATTCCGAGCTTTATGCTGATCGGTTCCGGTAATCTGTGGGCGGTGTTTGGCGGCCTGCTGATCCTGGGCGTGCTGCACACCTGCTTCAGCGGCACCATGCCTTCAACGCTGCCCGCGCTGTTTACCACCGATATTCGCTATAGCGCGCTGGCAATTGGTTTTAACCTCTCCGTCTCGCTGTTTGGCGGTACCACACCGCTGATCACCGCGTGGCTGGTGGACACCACCAAAAACAACATGATGCCAGCCTACTATATGATGGGGGCCGGTGTGATTGGCCTGCTGACTATCCTCACGGTGCGGGAAAGCGCCCGTCAGCCGCTGACCGGATCATCACCGGCGGTAGCGACCAAAGCGGAGGCGCATCGACTGATCGATAAGCTGCGCAAACGCCCGAAGAAGCCCTCAGCGGCTCCGGTAAAATAACCCCTGAACACCCTGCCTGTGCAGGGTGTTTTTTTATCTGCCGCCACTATTCGTTGCTGAACCGGCCGACGGTGCTCGCCGCGCCCAGCGCATGCCCTTTAAGCTGGGCGACCAACTCCGCCTGGGTTAATCCCGCTTTCAGCTGCCCGACGGGTAAATCGGTGGCGATCAGCACAAAGTTATAGTGATGCAGACCGCTGCCGGCAGGCGGGCAAGGCCCATAATAGTGCTGCGTGCCCGGCGTGTTTTTGCCACCGGTGTAGCCTTTGCCCTGCGTCAGCGCCCCCTGCGCAAAGGAGGTCTGGCCCGGCGCGATGTTATAGGCCACCAGATGCGTGACGCCGAGACCTTTGGCCCCCACCGGATCGGTCATCAGCAGCGCCAGACTGCGGGTGCCAGCGGGCAGAGCCCTCCAGTTGAGTTCAGGTGAGATATTCTCGCCGGTACAGGCGGGATTACTTTTATTGGCACCGGCAAATTTTTTATCCAGTAGCGCATTATCGCTGAAGTCGTTGGATTGCAGCGTAAAGACCGACGCTGCCAGCGTGGTCATCGGTAAAACCGCCAACAGGGTTGCACAAACTAATTTTTTCACCCGCCACTCCTTTTCTGATAAACGATACCCGGCAGAGAACCTGACCGGACGACGTTGCTGCCTGTTTACTATAACGGGTTTGACCGGGTCCGCTGCCCGCCGGGTGAGGAATTGTGTTTGATGTCAACCCGGAAGGGCGTTTCAAAGACGCGCCGTGGTTGCAGATGATGAATGCCCGCCATGAGCAATCGGGAGAAGTTAGCAATTGCGTCAAGATGGTGTTGCTAATAATGCCGGGGCTCAATCAACTGTTCGTCTTAACACGAATGTATATTTTAGAAGTTGAAAGTCAGAAGCCGGCAACGCTTAACTGCTGTTCTTTTGTTAATTTTAATTTCATCAAAACCGCTGCTGTTTTTATTAAAAACCGGAATTAAGCCAAAATATTAAAAATATGGGTTGCCGAATGACAACCCTAAAATGATATTGTTAGTTACTACGCTATAACTCTTTGTTGTTAATTGACTTTTCAGCTAATGGTTCAGCAATAGTGAACAGCACCAAGAGACAAAGAGAAGATCCTAAAGCCATAAGTCCGAATACATGCCCCCAGGTGTAGTGGTCAAGCAAATAGCCAGCGATAAGAGGAAACAATGCACCACCTAGTTGCCCACCAGTATTAATCACCGCTCCTGCAACCGGAAAGACTTCTTTTGTCGTCAGTGCCATCGGATAGACCATATAAGCAGAGAAGCCAAGGTTAAATAAAATCCCTGTCAGAAATAGCAAAGGTCCAAGTATCATGGGGTTATCAGGCGAATTAATGAGAATAGACATCATGATGATTGTCGCCATGGCCGATAGCATCATCAGGGGTTTGCGCCGCTTATCGAGAATGCGGTCAGAGCACCAACCTCCAATCATATTACCTATAATGGCTCCAATCCACGGCGTAGATGCCAGCATGCCCATTGTGGCAATCGAAAAACCTTTTTCATTCATCAGATAGGTAGGGATCCATGCCAGTAAAACATTGACTATACCCATCATAAAGAAATAACCGAGCATACTTCCAATAATATTCCATGATCGAAAAACGTCTTTTGATGAACTAATTATCGTGACATCACTGACCCGGATAAATCTATCAAGCCTGGCGAAACCATTGGCTTTGACAAGACCGGGCTGATTAGATTTCGGTATAACAGGACCTGTTTTTTCTTCTATTAAAGCGATCTCTGACTCTGAACAAAAAGGACTTTCCTGAGGGGTATCAGGTACGAATAAATACCATAGAACGCTAAGAAAAATGCCAGGAATGGCGAAGAAAAAGAATACATAATGCCAGCTGTAGTGATAAAGGATTAAAGCGCAAACTGGAGGCACCAACACTGGTCCAAATTTGGCCGCTGACAGGAAAATGGCAGTAACAATCCCTTTTTCTCGTGTCGGGAACCAGCGATTAATAGTGGAAGTGATACCTATTGGTAAGGGACCTTCTGCCAGGCCCAGTATAAAGCGGGAAAATTTCAGCGCGAAGATTGATGACGAAACACCTATTAACCCTGTGGCTATTGAGGTCAGGATCATCGAAAGTGAGAATATTTTTCGCACGCCAAATTTTGAGTACAGGAAACCACTGGGTATCTGAGCAAGGGCATAAGCGAAAAGAAACAAACTTGCAAGCGCTCCGGCCTCAGTATTGGACATATGAAAGTCATTCCGTATGAAGGGTAAAACCACCCCTATATTGGCTCTATCCGCTGCTGCAATGGTGTAAATGAGAAAGATGAGTGTAGTTATCACCCAGCGAAACTTACTGTTTTTTTTGAAAATAGTCATGGGTATTAACTCCTGATTCTATGAGAACTTTTTCATCTTATTAAAAACTTTATTATAACTTTTACATCAAACCCTGATTTAATATAGCGCTACCCGGCCTGGATAAAAAACAGCTCACCAACCCGATTTATCAGCTAATATCGACGCTTTGTTATTCGTTTTTTAACTCACCCCCTGATGCGATTTAATATCTTCACTCGCTGTCACACTAAAAATAAAACGAATACAGCTAAGATAATCCGAAATTAAGCATTCGGCGTCGAAAACGCATCCATAGTGCTGACAGGCAAAGAATTAAAATAGATCGCCCACTTCAATATAGTTCCAGAAATGCGCAACAAAATTAATGTTACCCAGGAAAAATAACAAATTTTAATGATATTTAGACATGTTTTATCAATACTTAAATTCATGTTTAAGCATTTTTTATGGTTGTAACGATTCAAAACAATGAGTTATCGCTGAAACTTATCCAGCTAAAATATGTTAACCAGCGCAAGGAGGTGTATTTATATTTATGTTTTTGCCAACTGCGTCACAATTTCATAACATGCTAATAAGTGATGCAGATAAGGTAATCATCATTATGATGTCCAAATGAACTATGTTTCATTTTTATTAAAGGAAGCATGAGTAAAATGCCACCACTTATATAGTAAGAATAGTAATGCCAGCCTCTCTGCTTGCAGATAATATAAAACCCATTATAATGAAACTTAAAGAGCTTTATATTAAATTGATCTCTTAGAGACCAAAAAGGAACTTATCGAAGCTACAGCATTTTTTTGCAATTTCTGCAATCTGAGGAATAATGCCCTGTTCGCGGTCTGCCCGATAAATCGCGCTATATCTGATAAGAGGCAGCCCGGGTTTAAAGTCGAGATCTCGAAGTATTCCTTTTTCCAATAAAGGCATTAATGGACGTCGGGGAAGATAAGTAATACCCATACCGGCAACCGTAAGTCCAATCTGGGCAAAGAGATTATTACAAACGATATTTCGGTCAAACTTTATGCCTCTCATTGAAAAATATCTCTCATATATTAGCCCTGTTCCGGATGTTGGTCCCTGAACAAAAAATGGATACTTTGCTGCTTCTTCGATATTAATTTTCTCATCAGACGAGATTAGCGTCGTTGATGACATCCACGAGTTTTCTACGCTGCTCAAAAGGCACGCCTTAAGCCGGACGTCGTCGTACATGTCAGGTGCAATAATCAGATCAAGCCTGTCATTCTGAACTGAATCGTATAAAACGGGAGAGGCATCTACCGTAGGAACTATCTGGACTCGGGGATAGACCTCCCTGATTTTCTGAATGAGCTCAGGTAGCCAGGTAAGTGATGTCAGCTCCGTGACGCCCAACCGGACTTCAGAAATTAATAGCTGGCTACTACTGATCTTCTCCAGTAGGTGATTTCTCTTCTCTACCAACTCCTGACTGTAAAAAAGCAGCTCTCTGCCTTTTTCTGTCAGCCGGGCATTTCTGCTTGATCGATCAAAAACTTCAATAGCAAATGAATCTTCGAGTTCATGTATTCGCTTTGATATTGCAGACTGAGTCATATTCAGCTTATTTGCTGCCGCCTCAAAACTACCCAGTTTAACTATCCATATCAGTGCATCCATCTGTTTGAATGTTATCACTTTTTAGCTCCGAAAGATGATTGATTGATAATTCATATTTTGCTCAGTAATCGCTACTGCTCTTCTGAGACTGAGTTATCCAGGTTAAAGGACCTTTCTGAGTCAGGGGAGCGAAGTAAATCCCTACTGAGATCACATAACTGACATATGAGATTCCTATGTCCTGTCCTGTAAAAGCATTTTTGTTGCCTCACCATGACTTACAGGCGAAAGACACAATCACATAACTTAATGAAAAATAACAACTTTACTCTAATCTCATTTTTTACATGAAAAAAAGTGTTCATTAACTATATCAAAATATCGCTAAAAACAATCTTTTAGGGCAGATAGTATCAGATATAACCAATTTGTTAACCAAATGTTAAAAAGAGGTCTTTATGTCTATACCGGGAAGCCAGGTTAATCCATCCGCCATCCCCCTTAGTAAGGATGAACGTAACTTATTTAAAGACGTTGTGACCCCGCATCTTAGCGACAATATGTCACGGAATATCGGGATTAGCGGTCTACAACGATTTAACAAAACTGGAAAGCTGATCGGGACTGCATTGACCGTTAAGGTCAGAGGCGGAGATAACCTTCTGGTTTATAAAGCGATGACCATGATTAAAGAAGGTCACGTGTTGGTCATTGATGCACAGGGCGATACCAATAACGCCATTATTGGCGAGCTAATCAAACTGGAGTGTCTTCGCAGGGGGTGTGCAGGGTTCGTGGTAAATGGCGCTATCCGCGATGTTGCCTCTTTTGAAAATACACCGCTGTATGCAAAAAGTATCACTCATAAAGGGCCATTTAAAACCGGTCCTGGTGAAATCAACGTGCCTGTCAGCATCGGTGGTCAGGTGATCTGTCCCGGGGATATCATCATCGGAGACGAGGACGGCATCGTGAATTTTGCATATCAATTTAAGGATGAACTTCTCGCGCTTGCCGCTCAACATGCGCAGAAAGAAAACGCTGTAAAAGAAATGATTGCATCAGGTCAGGAAGAGCAGAGCTGGTACACAGACCTGCTGCGTGAAAAGGGATATTTGTAATGGAAATGAATAAACGGGTAGCGCAGAGATTAAAAAGTATTAAGCCATCGCCCAGCATTGCAGCGAACGAACTTGTCACGCAACTTCGGGCCGACGGTTTTAATATCATTAACTTCACTATCGGTGAGCCTGATTTTGATACACCTGAGCATATTGTCACAGCGACCATAGAAGCCCTTAAAAACTCGGAGACTCATTACACGCCCGCAGCAGGTACAGTTGCCCTGCGTAAGGCAATTTGTAAGAAACTCGAGCGTGATAATGGTCTCCACTATGAATTAAACGAAATTGTCTGCGGTAGCGGTGGAAAACACATCATCTTTCACGCATTCGCTTCCACGCTGGATAAAGATGACGAAGTCATTATTCATGCTCCTTACTGGGTGTCATACCCGGACCTTGCCGTTCTTAATGAAGGCACACCGATTATAATAAAGGGTAATGAATCCAACGGCTTTAAGCTTACGGCTGAGCAACTGGAAGAGCGCATATCGGCAAACACCCGCTGGGTGGTGCTAAACTACCCGAACAATCCTACGGGTGCGGTATACAGTGCTGATGAACTTATGGCGCTGGCTCAGGTGCTGCGAAAATACCCTGATGTGCTCATCATGCTTGATGAGATTTATGAGCACTTTGTCTACGGAGAATCAGAACACCTCTCACTGGCGGCTACAGCACCAGACCTAAAAGAACGGATCCTCATCATTAACGGGGCCTCAAAGGGATATGCAATGACGGGTTGGCGCCTTGGATTTGGTGCGGGACCAGAGTGGCTGACCAGCGCTATAACCAAACTGATATCCCAGACAACTACCTGCCCGAGTTCAGTAAGCCAGGCGGCTGCCGTGGCGGCATTCGCAGGTGACCAGCAGCCCGTAAAAGATATGCTCGCCATATATACCTTGCGCAGAAAGCGCATTGTCGAACTACTCAGCGATTTGCCTGGCCTCAGTTTTGACCCACCAGCCGGTGCGTTTTACCTTTTTATTAATGTGGCCGGCTTAATCGGTAAATTAAAACCTAATGGGCAACGCATCACCTCAGACGATGACGTTGTTGAGTATTTTCTGCGTGATGCAGGTGTAGCAACCGTTACAGGCAAAGCATACGGACTCTCACCCTATTTACGCATTTCCTTCGCAAGTTCGGTTGAAGTCATTGAGGAAGGATGCAGGAGACTCAAAACGGCTATTGCATTACTTCGTTAGCAGTCGCTTAATTACCAACCAACACCGGGTGATAAATACATGAAAAAGCCAATAATTCCACTTGTATGGCAAATTGTTATCGGCCTCGTTGCAGGTATTGCCATAGGCTACCTGCTGAATATATATCCCACGCATAGTGAGTGGATCGTAGCACAAGTATTAAAGCCAGCAGGTGACATATTCATTAAATTAATGAAAATGATCGTTATTCCGGTTGTGTTTTCGTGCCTTGTCGTGGGTATTGCAGGCCATTCTGACAGTAAAGCTGTGGGTAGAATGGGGCTTAAAACTATTTTTTATTTCTTGTGTGTGACAACTACCGCCATTATCGTGGGCCTTATTGTAGGCAATGTGGTTAAACCTGGTGCAGGAGCGGACCTGTCATCAATGGTGCAGCATCAGGTCAGTGTCAGTACTCCTGCTTCTGCCAATCATGGTTTTGGACAGGTTATCCTGAGCATTATTCCTGATAATGTTATTGACGCAATGGCAAAAGGAAATCTTTTACCGGTAATTTTCTTTGCCGTGATGTTTGGTATTGGCATTGCCTCTCTGGAAAATGAGAAGAAAACAAGCGTGGTTAATTTCTTCTCGGCCGTAGCTGACGGTATGTTCAAAGTTACGGGGATGATCATGGCATATTCCCCAATTGGAATATTTGGCATGATTGCGGTTACGGTGACCGATTTCGGCGTGGCTTCTTTACTCCCGCTGGTTAAACTGATTGCCACAACTTATATTACCGCCATCCTTTTCGTTATCATTGTATTTGGACTGATAGCTCGTTCTGTTGGCATTAATATATTTACCGTCATCCGATTCATTAAAGATGAACTTATTCTTGCTTTTTCCAGCGCCAGCTCAACATCCGTCCTTCCGCAACTGATTCTTAAAACGCAAAAGTTTGGGGTAGATAAAACAGTTTCAGGGTTTGTCATTCCTACGGGGTACTCATTTAATCTTGATGGAGCATCCCTTTTTCTTGGGATCGGCACGCTTTTCATTGCTCAAATCTATGGTATTCATCTGAGTCTGGCAGATCAAATGATGCTTGTTGTCACGATGGTTATCACTTCTAAAGGTGCTGCTGGTGTCCCTGGTTTTATGTTCGTCATCCTTTCCGCCACGCTATCTAGTGCAGGGATTCCGCTAGAAGGAATTGCTTTCATTGCCGGGGTTTATCGCTTAATGGATATGCCAAATACCGCTCTTAACGTGTTGGGAAATACCCTGGCCCCTATTGTAATAGCAAAGTGGGAAAACAAGTTCAACGACACCAGTCACGCTAGTGCGGTGAAAAAATCCAGAATTACTCTTTCGAATGAATGAAAGTAAATCTTAGTGAGTCAACTTTCATATAGTTAAGATTAAGATTTTATGGCGTGAAAAACCTACCCTAAGCAGGTGGAGAGGATGGTGCCTCATCTGGATGTCGATCTGAATGAAGTCATTGCACTCTCTGCCTGGGCGATGGTGAAAGTTACCGCGCTCAACCGCCCAGACCTTTGGTCTGGTTGGCTCATTAGGTGGCATTTTCCTGCATCCTGTTAGCTGATCCCGGAGAGCGGCCGCGTTGCTCCCGACACGCTTACCCGATATAAGTTAACGGCTCGTTCGCCTTTTACTGAATCACGGTCACTGATAAGTGGACACTATGCAGATTGAAGATCTTCGGATTTACGTGGCGGTGATACATGCCGGTAATTTCACCGCCGCGGCAGAGCAGCTGATGTTATCGAAGCAGTATGTCAGCCGCCGCATGGCCGCGCTGGAAGCCTCGCTGGGCGCGCGGCTGCTGATCCGCAATACCCGGAAGCTCTCCGTCACCGACGCCGGTTTGCTGTTTGCCCGCCACGCGCAGCGTATTCTGGATGAGATTCAGGATGCGGAACTGGCGGTGTCGGAGCAGCGCCAGGCGCTGCGCGGCTCATTTCGCATTAATCTGCCGATGTCATTTGGTATGAGTCACCTCTCGCCGCTGATTGCTGAATTCCTGAGTCACCATCCCGCCTTACAGTTTCAGATTGAGCTGGCCGACCGCTATGTGGATGTGATTGGCGAAGGCGTGGATATGGCGATCCGCATCGGCACGCTTGCCGACTCCACGCTGATAGCCCGCCCGCTGGGGGAGCTGAAACGGGTGATCTGTTGCAGTCCGGCCTATTCAGCCCGGGCAGGCATCCCGCAGCAGCCGGATCAGTTGCTGCAACACGCCTGTCTGCGCTATGGCCGTGAAGGCCAGAATGGCTGGGAACTGCGGGTCGATGGCAAACCGAAGTGGCTGGCGGTTCAGGGGCCGATGGTGAGTAACAATGGTGAGGTTTTGCGGGACGCGGCCCTGGCCGGATTGGGGCTGGTGCTGTTGCCAGAGTTTATTGTCGGCCCGGCGCTGCAACGCGGTGAGCTGGTGAGAGTGCTTGAAGGATTTCAGCCACCGGCTCTCGCCCTGAACGCGGTTTACCCGCAGCACCGTCAGCGCAGCGAAGTAAACCGTCAGTTTCTGGCCTTCTTACAGGTGCGATTAACGCCTTAACGCCTCAGCCATCCCGCCGCTGCTCAGAGGCTGTTGAGCGCAGCAAAGACGCGGGCGACGGCGACAGCTCCGGGATCGGGCACGCCGTTGAGATTAGCGCTGTTGAGATAAGATGAGCGACCCGCTTTGGCCTGGCCCATGCTGGCGGTTGCGTCACTGCCCTGCTGCGCCGCATCGGCCGCCGCGGCCAGCGGTTTCCCCGCCACCAGCGCCTCAATCGCCGGTTGCAGCGCATCGATCAGGGTACGATCGCCGGGCTTCGCCCCGCCATACTCTTTCATCTTTTCCAGCCCCTGTTGCAGGGCGGCGGGCAGCGCATCGCCCTCTGCCAGCTGCTGAGCGGCGGCGGTGAAAAAGATCGCCATCAGTACCCCGCTGGAACCGCCCATTACCGTCGCCAGCCGCTCCCCCACCACCGCCAGCAGCTCGGGTAAGGCGTTCAGCGGCAGATGCCGATCCGCGCATTCGCGCTTAATCTGGCGCGCCCCGGCGGCAAAAGTCGAACCGGTGTCACCGTCGCCGACCTGCGCATCCAGCTTATTCAATTCGCTTTCGCTGGCGATCAGCGTGTCACAGATGGCGTTCACGCTGCGCGCCACCGCCGGATTGTCGGAGGGCTGCGCCCGGTGCTCACTCGCCTGTTTTGTTGCTTTAACCGATTGCAACGGCGTAATTTTCACGGCGTTGACCCAGCCGGTCACTTCTACAGGGGCGCAGATCGCCTCTTCAAACAGCGGCGTCAGCGTCATACAGGTCACGGAGTAGCCTTTCATATCCAGCGCCGTCATCAGTGGTGCCGGGCCAATCAGATAATCGCAACCCTGGCTGAGTGGCGACTCAATCAGGTCACGTGTCACCAGACTCATCTCCAGTGCGGACATCCCGCCGAGATTATTCACAAGCAGCGCGCGCGGCTGATCGTGCTCCGGCATCACTTTCTCCAGCAGCGCCTGTGCGATCTGCTGGCTGTTTTGTGTCTTCAGCTGATCAATGCCGGGTTCACCGTGTATCCCCAGACCAATCTCAACGCTGCCTGGCGGCACCCGTTCTCCGCTCTCCTCATCCGGCAGATGACAGCTTGAGAGCGCGACGCCCATGGTGGCGATAGCGCGACTGGCTGCTTCAGCCGCTTCGGTCACTGCCGCCAGATCCTCTCCCCGTTCAGCGACGAAGCCCGCCACTTTATGCACCAGCAGCGTGCCCGCCACGCCGCGCGGCTGAGGATTGTCCGGCAGGGCGACATCATCGCCGACGATCACCATATTGACGTGGAAGCCCGCTTTACGCGCCTTCTCTGCCGCCAGGCCAAAGTTCAGCCGATCGCCGGTATAGTTTTTGACGATCAGCAGGCATCCCGCCTCGCCGGTCAGATGGATTATCGCGTTATAGACCGCGTCAACGCTGGGCGAAGCGAAGACATCACCACAGACGGCCGCCGTCAGCATGCCTTTGCCAATGAAACCGGCGTGGGCCGGTTCATGGCCGGAACCGCCACCGGAGATCAGCGCCACCTGCTGTTTCTGCCAGTCCTTGCGCATCACGATGCGGATATGCGGGTCAACCTCCAGCCGGACCAGATTGCCCCACGGGCTGGCGTAAATCATGCCATCTAACGCACTGTCGACGAGATCATCCTTTTTATTCATTACGAATCGGGTCATGTCTTGATTCCTCTTTGGCGTGTCGGTTTGCTGATGATGAAGTGTTGCACACATCCGGCGATGCGGGGAGATCCAGCGCCCTGTGCACTAAGCCGCGCGTGCGAAATTTTTCCCGGGCGCTGAAGCCCGCCGGAATAAGCGAAGCGGCTTTCTGCTAATCGATTGATTTGTATCAAATCCCTTAACCTGGAACTGCGATGTTCTGAACAGCACCGCGTGAAAGGATCGCGGATGGTAAAAATTCATTGATTAACAGAGGAAGTTTTAATGACCCAACGTATGATTCTGAATGAAACCGCCTGGTTTGGTATTGGCGCTTTGCGTCATCTGCCGGAAGAGGTGCAGCGTCGTGGGATGCGTAAAGCGCTCATCGTCACCGATAAAGCGCTGGTCGCGGCGGGTGCGCTGAAGCGGGTCACCGATCTGCTGGCGCAGCACCAGCTTGAGTGGGCGCTCTATGATGAAGTGGTGCCCAATCCCACGATTCGGATCGTGCAGCAGGGCGTTGCGGTGTTTAAGCAGTCTGGCGCGGACTACCTGATCGCCATCGGTGGCGGCTCGCCGCAGGACACCAGCAAAGCGATTGGGATTATTATTAATAATCCTGAGTTTGAAGATGTGCGCAGCCTGGAAGGGGTCGCGCCCACCCGCCATCCGAGTGTGCCGATCATCGCTATCCCGACCACCGCGGGCACCGCGGCGGAAGTCACCATCAACTACGTGATCACCGACGAGGAGAATCGCCGGAAATTTGTCTGTGTTGATCCGCATGACATCCCCAAAGTCGCGATTATCGACGCGGAGATGATGGCGAGCATGCCAGCGTCGCTTAAAGCCGCGACCGGTATTGATGCCCTGACCCACGCCATTGAGGGTTACATCACGCGCGGAGCCTGGGCCTTAACCGATATGCTGCACCTGAAAGCGATTGCGATTATCAGCCAGTCACTGCGCGACTCGGTCGCGGGAAACATTGAGGCGGTCGAGTTGATGGCACTGGGGCAATATGTCGCGGGCATGGGCTTCTCCAACGTCGGACTGGGTCTGGTACATGGCATGGCGCACCCGCTGGGCGCGTTCTATAACGTCCCGCACGGCGTGGCGAATGCCATTTTGTTGCCGCAGGTGATGGCATGGAACGCCCCGGCTACCGGCGACAAATATCGCGATATAGCCCGCGCGATGGGGGTGAATCAGGTCGATTCGCTGACGCTGGATCAGGCACGCGACGCCGCTGTCAGCGCGGTGCGTCAGCTCTGCCGGGATGTTGGCATTCCCGCTTCGCTGCGTGAGGTGGGATTGCAGGAGGCGGATATTCCGGCCCTGGCACAGGCGGCCCTGGATGATGTCTGCACCGGCGGCAATCCGCGCCAGCCTGCGCTGGAAGATGTGATGGCGCTTTATCGTCAGAGCTGATCCTGGCCCGGCGTTAAGTCACCCAATCAGGCCCGCCGCGATGGCGGGCTTTTTTTTGACCTGAGCACCGTGGCGTTGTCACGGAAACAGCCGATATTCGCCCGCGTTTCTTTAATGGTGCAGCGGGCGGCGGGCAACGGCTGCAATCCATTTTCCCGGTGGGTTTTCAGCCTGAAATCGCCAAAGGGGTGGCGAATCCCCGCCGAGCGCATCATGCGCGTGACAACGTAATTTCTTTAGATTCGAAAGGCTGTAGCCCTTGATCTGGATCACAAAAATCCGCATGATGCGCAGCGAAAACCTCAATGATGCTGCGGAGATCTCAATGACACTGTACCAGGGTATGCTGATTTTTTATGCCGTCGTTGCATTGGTCGCTACGCTTATCACTTTCTTTATCGCCAAAGATAAGCTGAGCATCAAACTGCTGAGCGCTTTTCTGGTTGGTGCAACCTGGCCGATGAGTTTTCCTGTGGCGCTGATGTTCGCCCTGTTCTGATCACGCCTGCTCTCATCTCAGCCAATCCTCTGCGCCGCAGACCGGCAGCGTAACGCCCCGCCAGGCCGTGACCCGGCTCTCAGGCTGCACATCTTAAGGCTTTACTCTGCGCTGCCTGCTCAGTAGAGTAGCGCCGGTTAAACATGGTGCGTACACCTTAATCTGACTCACCTCCCGCAGCGCGGCTGCTTTCGATGATCCCTGCCATGATGCCTGAACAACACCCAGCAAAACCTCATGCTGCGCTTTCCAGCGCCTCGTTTTTCCTGTTCGTACTGCTGCTTACCGCAGCCAACCTGCGTGCGCCGATCACTGCCGCAGGGCCGGTGTTACAGGATATTCGCCAGACCTTTGGACTCAGCGCCGGTGAAGCCGGTCTGTTCAACTTTATTCCGCTGATGCTGTTTGCCCTGCTCGCGCCGCTGGCCGGCTGGCTGGGAAACCGACTCGGGCTGGAGCGCAGCTTATGGGGCGCACTCTGCCTGATCACCGCCGGTTCGCTGCTGCGCTGGCAGCCTGCGGAAGTGGCGCTGTGGGGCGGCACGCTGCTGTTGAGCGCGGGTATCGCCGCCGCCAATGTCCTGTTGCCGCCGCTGATTAAACGTGACTTTACGGCCCACACCGCCCGCTATATCGGTCTTTATGCCGCTACCATGTCAATTACCGCCAGCCTGGCGACCGGTGTCGCGGTGCCGCTCAGTCAGCTCTCAACCGCGGGCTGGCGTCTTTCTCTGGTGGTCTGGGCGCTGCCGGGCGTGGTTGCCCTGCTGGTCTGGCTGCCGCTGTTGCGACGCCGTCCTTCAGCGTCAGCGCCCGCTGCCGTGGCGGTTACACAGCGGCATCCGTGGCGCTCGACCGGTGGCTGGCAGATCGCGCTGTTTATGGCGCTGCAATCACTGGCCTTCTATACCCTGATCGACTGGTTTACCGCATTCGCTCAGGATAGTGGCTTTAGCCAGGCGCGTGCTGGCTGGCTGCTATTCTGGTATCAGGCGGTCTCCATTGTGGCCAACCTCGGCTGCATGATGGCGCTGAAGCGGGTTAGTGATGCCCGCCTGCTGGCCTTTATCGCCTCATCCGGCATCTTCCTGGGCATCGTGGGTCTGCTGTTGAAACCGCAGTGGGCCGCGATCTGGCTGACGCTGGCCGGGCTGGGCGCCGGTGCGTCACTGGTGCTCTGTCTGGCGCTGTTTAATCTGCGCAGCCGCAGCCATCGTCAGGCCTCGCAGCTGTCGGGGATGGCTCAGTGCGTTGGCTATGGGCTGGCGGCACTCGGCCCGCTGTTTTTTGGCGTCCTGCATGAGCAGAGCGGTAACTGGACGCTGCCCTTCAGCGTGCTGGCGCTGCTGAGCCTGTTACAGATTCTGCTGGCACCGCTGGCGGCACAGTCAAAACCGATAAGCTGAAGCGGCCCGCGCGCCGCTGTCACATCTTAAGAAAATCAGACTTGCTTCGCCGGTCGCGGATCGCCATCATCCCCGGCCAGTGATGATTGACGGGAGAAGAGTACGTGTCCGAACTGAGTAATGGTCTGCTACAGGAAGTGCTGGACCAGGTGCGCCCGCTGGTGCATCAGGGAAAGGTGGCGAACTATATTCCGGCGCTGGCCGATGTCGCCGCTGACCATCTGGGGATTGCGATCTGTCTGCCTGATGGCACGCTCTATCAGGCAGGCGACGCTGAGACGCGCTTTTCGATTCAGTCGATTTCCAAAGTGCTGTCGCTGACGGTGGCGCTGACCCGTTATGAGGACAGCGAAATCTGGCAGCGGGTCGGCAAAGAGCCGTCGGGCCAGCCGTTTAACTCACTGGTGCAGCTGGAGCTGGAGCAGGGCAAACCGCGCAATCCGTTTATCAACGCCGGGGCGCTGGTGATCTGCGATCTGCTGGAAACCCGGCTGACCGCGCCGCGTCAGCGTATGCTGGAGATTGTGCGTCAGCTGAGCCAGCAGCCCGACATCAACTACGACCGCCACGTCGCCCGCTCTGAGTTTGACCACTCCGCCCGCAATGCAGCCATCGCCTGGCTTATGAAGTCATTTGGTAATTTCGATAACGATGTTACCAGCGTAATGCAGACCTATTTTCACTACTGCTCGCTTTCAATGAACTGCATTGAACTGGCGCGCAGCTTTGTCTATCTGGCGAATCAGGGCCGGACGCTGGAAGGTAACGCGATGATCACGCCGCGCCAGGCACGGCAGATCAACGCTCTGATGATGACCAGCGGTATGTATGATGGTGCGGGCGAATTCGCCTGGCGCGTCGGAATGCCCGCCAAATCGGGCGTGGGCGGCGGGATCATCGCGATGATCCCCGGCGAGATGAGCATTGCGGTCTGGTCGCCAGGACTGGATAGCGCAGGCAACTCGCTGGCTGGTACCGCCGTACTGGAGTTGCTGACGGAGAAGCTGGAGCGCTCAATTTTCTGAGTCAGCACATGTTATGCATCACCTGGCCTGGGTGAAAAGGGGTGAGGCCCTTGCAGCTTGCGCCCCGCTCTGGCGTTAAATCAGCGTGGATGGCAGAGAGACTCAGCTGATCAGGTGGTGTCTGGCTCAGAAGCAGGTTCATGTTAACATGAGGTTAACTACTCACTGCGGATGTGAATAACCTGCCTGACATGAAATGAGCGTAACTGCGTTCAATGAGGTGGATGAATGGGTTCTGACAGTTAACAGGGAAAATTTCATTGAGACGACTCACAGGAATCTGGCTTCTGCTTCTTCCACTCTGCTCTCAGGCGACCAGCGAAACGCTCTATCGCAGCCTGATACAGCAGTCACTCAATCAGCAGTCTCTCTGCCTCGGCGAAAAACAGTGGCCGGTATCAATAACCCCAGGCCATGACCGCTGGATTAACGCCAAAATGGAGGCGCTGGTGGATGCCGGGCTGTTGACCTCCGAGGTAACTGCGGACAGAAAAACCTGGAGACTGACCCCTTATGGTCAGGCATCGTTCAATAAGCATCACGACTTCTGCTACGGCACCCTGCGAGTCAAAAATATAGCGACGATTTCAACCGATACGTCAGGCGTCACGACGGTAACCTTTACCTATAATGTGCACAATTTGCCTGCGTGGGCAGAAAATCACTCCGTGCGCGTGGCTAACACCGATCTTGATAATCTGGTGATGGGCATTAATAAGGTGCGTTATCAGGCCCTGTTCAGCATGGACCGTCATCATCATCCCCGTCTTATCAGTGAGCCTGAACAGCTTGATTTGCTCTATTAGCCGCTATACCTGACAGCCGCTGCCTCGCGGGTTTCCGCTTGCATCTTGTTCATTCAGACGCTTTGCGCAGCGGAAAGAGGTGGATCATATTGGCGGCAGGTCACAGTCGAGTGAACAGAGTATCTGCCACATGCCGTAGAATGCGGGGAAAGTCCACTTCTGGAACAAAGCGGACAATCCTTCCCATTCCTTTGCCGGTCAGGGTAAGTCATACATGGCGTAAAGAAACAGTACAATCGCCAATAAGCTCAATACGTTGTACAAAGATAATCGTCATGGCTTCATCTAAATTTTGACACTTAACAGTGTTTTAAACCTTATTTGAGGTTTACCAGCGTACCGCAAGATTCCATTTCGGCAATTTTCTCAGCATCAGCTGCTAATTGCTCCCTGTCAGAGTTGAACAACACTACTCTTCCATAAGAAGTGACAAGGTCGACAGTTTTACTAATATAATCGCCGGGTTTATATTTACAAACGGTAAATCCATAGCTCTTAAGCAGACCGCACCTTGACTCAATATTAACTTCCTTAAGATTACCCGCATCGGGGGAGCTGAGGAAATACTCCAGCGCATAGCTTTTCAATGATGGGCTCATAGCTGTCTTATCCGTAAACTCGCCCGGTGAGATGCGAGCCATAAGACTCAAATCGATGAGTGAATGAGAATTACAGTCTTCAACAAGGCGCGGGCCGAGTCCACCATGCATACGCGCTCCTGATTCGACAAGTACCGGGCCGGTAGCAGACATAATAATCTCATTATGGGATGTACCATTACGAATGCCCAGTGAGGTGAGTACCGACTTGATATAACTGATAAGAGCTGGATGTTCCTCAAGCGGCTCTGTGATCATCTGACGATAGATCGGTACACCATTAATTTCCTGCTTTACATATCTGAATATGTTCACTACGAAGTGCTGACCAAAACTACTGACAGCATCGACGACATACTCTGTCCCTACAACTTTCTGTTCGATAAGGAGTTCAGCGTTTTTACTGCCCGAATAATCAAACGTATCAATCAACTTATTGAAGGCACTTTCGACCGCTGATATGTCTTTGCAGAAAAAAACACCTTCTGTACCAAAAGAACTGACCGGCTTAATCACATATTCATCAAACTGGTTTTTCGTACACCATTGCAGGATATCTTTAAGATTTCCGGATTTATAATGCGGGATATATTTTATGTCATCCTTCATCAGCTGATGCTGCATCAGATACTTGTCGCGCCGTGCATGACTAAGTTCAAATACATTAGGCAATAACTGCCAGTGTTCACACAATTGATCAAAAACAAGTACGCCGGGCTCGGAGCCACAAATAATAAAGTCAGGTTGTTTTCCAAGAGTCGACTCAATTTCTTGAACTGTTTCCAGGTGTGAATAATATTTGAAAACCATAGAGAAATCTTCCTCGATAAATGAGGAAAGAATGGCCTGAGGAAGATTTGGATTAGTGATCAAAGCAACAACATCATAACCATAAAGCGATTTTATTCTGCTTGCAAAGACAGAACCACTTGAAAAGGGATCTACAATTAAAACGCATTTATTATTTTTCATTCTTTCATCCTTAATTTTTAATCAGATTATGTCAATTACCGCGTTTTCAGAAGGAAATGAACAACAAGCGAGATGTATTTTCTCAGATTTATCTTTTGCAGACAGACAGAAATCTGGTTCACTTCTTACTTCTCCGCTATGAAGTCTGAACTTGCAACTCCCGCAAATACCTGAACGACACATATTTCTGATTGAGACGTTGTGGCTAATGAGATTATCCAAAACGGTTAAACCAGAATCTACCGAAATTACTTTACCCATAGATTTCAACGTAATTTCTTTTTTATGGGTATCTGATTCCACAATATGATCTAATGACCTACCGGAACTAAACGCCTCAACAGCAATAAGAGCCTGAGGGAATCTCGTACTTACAGCAGTAACCATTGACTGTGCAAAATCAGCGCCGCCACAAACTATTGCTGATTCAGGCACCCCTTTAATCTCATCAATAGATAAATCGATTCTTCCTGCTCTTACAAAATCACTGGATTTATCGAGCCTGACCCGGGTGACGTGGATGCGCATCGAGAACCAGCCACATTGTGTATGTAAATCCAGTAACTCGTTCAGGCAAGGCACCGACCCCAGATCGTGACAACTTAGTATCAGCTGCACAAAGACTCCGGGAGCACTGTAACCATAAGATTTAAAGCATTCTCTTATAAGTGCCATAGGAAGTGTTATTCCAACACCGCCGGCTATCAGAAGCACATTTTTCTTATTTTTGATGGTATTAAAGGTTATATTACCTCCTCGCCCCGAAATGTTTACTTCTTTTCTTTGTTGCAATAATCGGCTGATAACATTTGATGCACTACCTGCGCCTCTATCTTCAATGATGAATTCATAAAATTTTCCCTGCTCAGCAGACACCAGTGTATAGCAACGCTGGAGAGAGTTATTATCCCCATTATCGAAGTTAAAAACAAAATACTCACCAGGTAAGGCATTATCAGCCATTATATCTGTATCGCTCACAGGCATCAGGCGGAATGATTTCATCCTTGCTGTCAGTAAGGATGCTTCTTCGCAGACAAGTTTCATTGACTAGACTACCTTATAGGCCTATTCTGGAAATTACTGTTTCAGCTGAATCGAGATAAATATTTATCTCATTACATCGCTCTGTTTCAGAAATAATTTCTCTGGCATAGGGCATTCCTGAGAGCCTGAAAACTGTTTCCCATGCACCTAACTCGTTATCAGCAAAAAGATCCGCTGTTTTAAGCATGGTGTCCCGAAGATATTTCCGCTCGGCAGAGCCAAGATCGCGAACAATATCATAAGCCACATAGCTGAAAACGCTTGAATGACTCCATTCGTCCTCAGCATGCACTCGGGTAACTTCATGGCATATTCTCTGGATAGAGCGGTCTTCAGCCATCACTTTAAGATAATCTGTTATGAGTGTTTCACTGGCACATGCCACTGCAAAACGTGTCAGTCTCCGCTGCCACTCAGCACTACATCCGGCTAGCATTTCTCGACGCCAGTTTATGAGATTAAAATCTGTATAGTTAAGCGGCTCAAGTTTTCGGCGGTCATAAATATAATTACATGCCATTACTGACATTCTTGTATGCAGGGCTTCATCAAGTAGAGCTTCGGACATGACGTCCTGAAGATCTGCCCTGTTCGGTGAGTTTACTGGCGGACACTTGATTATGTCTTCACAGGCTGGTGTAACGATGTCGCATTCAATATAAATTGTTTTTAAATTGTATATACCCCAGGCATAAGAAAAACAGTTGGCCTTAACTTCTTCAGGCGCTTCCTTCCAGGCATCATGCTGTCTGAACGGCAGTAAAGACTCACAAAAATCTTTTTTAGTATGGTCAAATTCGAGATCTGAATACTCAAGCTGAGATTTATTAACAGCCGCTCTGTTTTTCCAAAGCGCAGATAACTTCTTCAGCATAAGGGCGACATTTTCACTGTCGGGCACTGCAAATTCAGCGGACATAAATTACTCCTTTAACTTTTGACTGCCAGATTAATGTTCTTTTTTTACTCTGATGAAACTCATAAAAATAGCGCCTGAAAGCGCTAAAACAGCGGATATAATTAAAGCATTCTCCCAATGCCCGCCATCCAGCAGGTCGCCGTATACCATCGCCGACAGAGCGCTGCCCAGATAAAAGGCGAGCTGCCTGATACTGGTTGACAGAAGAGTTCTGTCTTTTGAAAAACCTGTTATAGCCAGCGTATCAAGTAGCGGCATGAGACAATAATTCAGTAACAGTCTTAAAAAGTATAATGTAATGAAGATTGCCACAGGAACATGTAGCGTTTGAAAGAACAAACACCCGGCCGTCATGATGCCAGCTATTACTACTGCTGGTTTCAGAGAAAAGCGCTTTACAAGCATTGGAGCAAACAGTGCTCCAACGATACTGACGACTTTATCCCCTCCCATAATCAATGATATTTCACTAATATTCATCGAATAAGCAAGGTTAAAGATAATATTAACGAATCGGAAGATAAGTGTTATCGACGCTCCCAGCAGCGAAGCAGCAATAAACAGAATAATAAAGTTCCCCCACTCCATATTTTTAGCGCTCTTAAATCGACGCTCATCACTTCCCGGTTCATTTATTCCCCGGATGGACTTAATACGGAAATAAATCATCAGCAATGCGGAAATGAACGAGGCAAAAAGGATGACCTGATAATTTCGTAATTCTGTGGCCTGCGAGTAGTGAGTAATAGCACTGACTGCGACAGAACCTGACATAGCAGCACCCAGATAGGAGACGAAGAAACAGCTAAACAACGCCGTTCTGCTTCCTGCATCAATGTTTGACCCCATGAGTGAATTACCCAGCGAAAGCTGTGCAATCATCCCGGAAAGAATTAAACCAAGTGTGAAAGCACTGGCCCATACGGTGGTTAGTACAGGAAGAAAAATAAAGGGTAAAGCATAGAAGAATGAGAAAATCAGCAGGAGCTTCTTCTGAGATACCCGTCGACTGGCAAAAATTAATGGAATTACCGCTGCTGCCATCATCGCCATAGCGACTGCATAAATGTGTCCAGTATTTGTTTTATCAATACCACGTGCTTCCAGATAGAAATTATAAACAGCATCAAACATGCCATTACTCAGACCCATCAGGAAGGTTGCCGCCAAAAAACTATGTGCAGCTGATCCAAATTTTTTTACTTCCCGAAACATATTTAATCGCGTCCCTGAGCTTTTATTAAGTTAATTCCTGTAAAGCTCTCAAACAGAGATTCACCTTCAGACCATTCACCATATCCTGCTGCGGTATGAATATGTCCCGCCCCGCTAAACTCCCGGGTTTCACATCCCCATTGCTCCGCAAGTGTGCGCGCGCGAGTCACGCTGAGATGCTCGTCATTATCACTGTGAATGAGCAGGCTGCGGTATCTTAAGCGGGATGTGGGCAATGAGCGCTGCTGCCTGATCGGCTCAATCGCCGTTTCGGCGTCAACATCCGCAGGTGCAACCAAAATCAGGGATTTAACACGTGGGCATGAATGAGCAGCAGCCCATTGAGCCACTGTAACAGCCCCACAGCTATGACCCAGAAGAACTATGTCACCCCGGGTCCCGGCTATTACCTGGTTTAGTCTTTCAACCCATAAAGAGGATGGCGAGTTCCAGTCATCCTGAAGAACGCGCAGAACATTACTGTATTTCTTCTCAATAAAAGACTGCCAGTGATCCGGGCCTGAATTTGTATATCCGGGAACAATGAGATAGGTAGTGGTCATCAGTTTCTCGTATAAGTTACGTTGTCAGGGGAGATGTTAATTCCAAATCTGGAGGACAGAAGCAATAACAACTCTTCTTTATCAGCAATTTCATAAGAGGTCGATGTCAGACCGCTAACTTCAGTAAATGTATTGTTTCTGATACTTATCCGGCCGCTATCGGTTGGAAGACTCGCAACTCTGTAAGTTTTAAGAATACTTTCAGGTGAAAAAAGAGTATAGAAATAGGCCATATCAATATCCGGCGGAAAAATCGCTACATCCTGAAATGAGTAAATGTCTTCCCAAACCGCATCAGCCCTGCTCTTTTCTTTGATAGAAACAATCCAGCCATGCTCATGATCGCATCTGACTCGGGATGACAGAAAATCATCTTCATGAATGAATCCGTTTTTAAGCAATAAAAGCCCACGTGGCCCTTTGGCTCCAAATCCGACGTCAAAAATCCATCGCTCGTTATCCTTGTTCACCAAAAAAAGCTGATGCGTTGCAGGTGACATATGTGGGATGAGAACTCTGGCCATTCGGATTTGAAAATCGACTGCAAAGTGCTTAAAAACGTCCTGTAGTAAGACAGAAAATTCGAAGCAAATCCCCCCTCTATTGTTAAGTATTATTTTATTGGCGACAGTTTCACTATTAAGGCTGATTTCTGAGCCACCATGCATGCCAAAGTTTTCGAATGGCACTGTAAAGAAGTGAGCTCTGTGCAGAGTCGAAAGACAAAAACCACCATTTTCGAATTTATCTTTTATTTTCAGCTTTCTAAGATAAGCCGGCATGTCCTTCACAAACTTTTCCTTATGTACTGATTAGCCTTCTATGTGAGTCCCCTCACATTCCGGGAAGAGACATTAAGAGCAAAACTTTACAAAACAACATAATTATCACCGTGAATTATTAAAAAGTCTTAAACTTTTCTTAATAACTCCAGTAAGCGTTTATAAAAAACAGATGAGTTCATGTAAATCTATGTAAAGCAGGCTTATTTCCCGATCTCAAGCATATATTCACGTAGCGTATAAATTGACTGCTTAACATGCATGCACGCAGCAAGAAGCCCACCATCAAAATGTTGCACGTTTGTTAGTCAAACTTTATTTTTATAGTGAATAAAGTGGTGATTTTGTTAAGTGATCGCTCAACAAACCATCATCATTATGCTGGAACTCAGAATGGGACAAGGTGACGAACCACAGGAATGGCTGCTGCTTCTTTCACTCTGCTCTCAGGGGGCCAGCGAAACGCTCTATCGCAGCCCGTTACAACAGCCACTCAATCAGCAGTCTCCCTGCCTCGGCTAAAAACAATGGCCGGTATGGATAATTCCAGGTCAGGACCGCTGGATTAACGCCAAAATGGAGGCGCTGGTTGGTATGTGCACAATTTGCCTGCGTGGGCAGAAAACTACTTCGTGCGCGTGGCTGACGCCGATCTTGATAATCTGGTGATGGGCATTAATAAGGTGCGTTATCAGGCCCTGTTCAGCATGGACCGTCATCCCGGCTTATCAGATTTGATCTGTTAGCCGCCATACCTGACAGCCGCTGCCTCGCGGGTTTCCGCTCGCATCTTGTTCATTCAGGCGCTTTGCGCAGCGGAAAGAGGTGGATCATATTGGCGGCCATGGGATAGATACCCAGCAGTCGCGTTGCGGCTTTAAGTTGATCAATGGAAGCATTCTGTTCCGGCATCCGGCCTCCCCACACGGTAACGCCCTCACAAAGATGCGCAGGCCGGCCTGCACTTTCCTCACTGATTTCCAGCGTCTCACCGCTGCTAAGCGTGATGATAAACGATGTGACATCCTGGGTTTGTGAAGTCCCATCTTCATGTTTAAGCGTTATTTTCATATTCACCCGGAGCGCGACGCCCTTCAGAAAGGTTTTGGTAAAAAGTGGGGGCTGCTTTCCCGCTTTAGCTGATTGGCTTTTTCATTGAAGGCGACGTGTGATGAATAAAGTCGTTGCGCTCATAGAATGGGATCGCCTCGGGGCGGGCATCCAGAAACACAACCTTCATCTCTCTGCTTTTTGATTCACTGGTGGCGAAATCCAGCAAGGCTTTACCGATCCCTGAGCTGCGCAAGGCTTCATCCACCACCAGATCGTCAATATGCAGATGAAAGCCTCTGGCCAGAGTGTGAACCGGCCTGAATCCCATCAGGCCCAGCATTTTTTCATTTTCAAAGGCTCCCACCAGCTCATACCCGTTCAGGGTCTGAATTCTCACACTCTCCAGAAATTGTTCCCTGGAAAGGTTCCTGAGCTGGGCAATCAGGAAGTAAGCATCTGACCATTCATCGGGCCGTAATTTTCTGACTGAAAAGTTCATAACACTCTCACTTCAGGTTGCTGATGTGATGAGACTAGCATCAATGAATGCAGAGGTTAAATCCGGCAACAGGCGGATGCCAGCCATTCCACCCGGTGATAAAAATGACCGGCGCGCTGCCCCGCTGCACGCTCTCCTTTCAGGCTGTCTGTTCCAGCGGCAGGAAAGCGTCAGCAAAAATATCGGGCTGATAGCCAGCCGCGGCAAACAGATGCTGACGGGATTCGTCGATGGCGGCACGCAGGCGCGCGCTGTCCACGCCGAAAACCTTACCGCCCTGCTTCACGATACGACCCGCGATCATCACGGTATCGATATTGCTGCGTTCCGCCGCGTGCACCACTGTGCCGAAAGCGTTACCGGCGGGATACAGATTGAGATCGGCGGCGTTAATCAGGATAAGGTCGGCCTGTTTGCCTGGCGTCAGACTGCCCACCTTCTCCTGCAAGCCCGCGCAGGCGGCACCATCCAGCGTGGCGGCTTTAAGCAGCCGGGCAGCCGGAAGCGTTTTCAGCGCGTGCGCTGACCCGCAGCCCTCCTGCTGCATGCCCATCACCCGTTGCAGGTAAAACGCCACGCGCATCTCCATAAACATGTCGCCGCTGTAGGAGGTTTCGTTGTCAACGCTGAACCCCGGATGAATGCCGTGCCGCTGCGCCGCCTCGATGGCAAATATGCCATCCTCAATGCCATAGTGCGCATCCGAACGCGGGCAGACATTTACACGGACACCCGCCTCCCGCAGAATTTTCCAGCCCGCGTCCGGCAGTGCGGTACAGTGATTGAAGATGTTGTCCGCGCCGAGCAGCCCCTGCTGGTGCAGCGACGCCAGTTCAGCGGCCATCTCCGCGCCAAAAAATTCAGTGACGATAGGCAGTCCCAGCCTGCGGGCTTCAGCCCACAGCGTCGGCTCCAGCTGGGCCATGACCGCCAGAGAAACAAGGCTTTCAGGGTTGTTGCTGAAGTACTTCTCTTGCAGCCGTTGCCAGTTACCCGGCCAGTGCGCCTTATCCCATTCCCCTGCAACCGGGGCACCTGAGGCATGCACAGCGCGAATGCCCACATCCAGCAGGGCTTCGACCGCCGCGTCGGAATGGGCCGCGGTGCGGCTGTTATGGGAATTATCGATAACGGTAGTGATGCCGGCGTCAATGCAGCCCAGCGCCGTCAGCAGGTTACCGATATAAATATCTGCGGGACGATAGAACCGGGCGAATGAAAAGTGCGTGGCGTTGCTGTAGTCGTCAAGACAGCTGGCATTGGGGTTGATGCGGCGCAACTGTCCTTCCCAGGCGTGGCGATGTGAATCCACCATCCCCGGCATGGCAATCATGTTGGTGGCATCAATCACGTACGCGCCCTGGGCATCCAGGTTCCGGCCAACAGCGGTAATGGTCGAACCGGTGATGAGAATATCGCCACGCTCCATATTGCCTGTTTGCTCATCCATGCTGAGTATTGTCGCGCCACGGATCAGGGTGATCGGCGGCGTTACCTGCGGATGGTGAACAATATTTCGGGTGTAATCGGTCATGGAATAAGCCTTATATCGCGTTAATGCGCAAACCCTACGTCACGCCATTAACCTGAAAAAGAGGCGTAATCTGTTTTCATAATTCAGAATTGACGAATAATGAGATAAACCGCGAATGACCATCGCGACAAGGGAAAAGCGATATGGACCGTATCCAGGCTATGCAGATCTTTACGCGGGTCGCGGAAACCCGCAGTTTCGTGCGCGCGGCAGAGACCCTGTCCCTGCCCTCCTCCACGGTCACCAGCGCCATCAAGGGGCTTGAAAACCATTTGCAGGTCCGGCTGCTAAACCGGACGACCCGGCGGGTGAGTCTGACGCCTGAAGGAGAGGAATATCTGGCGCACTGCCGGGAGATCCTCTCGTTAATCGAACACTCAGAATCCAGCCTGAAGGAATCCGTCAGACGGCCACAGGGGCGGCTACGCATTGATATGCCCAGCGGCATCGCTCATTTCATCGTTATGCCGCATCTGAAAGATTTTTATCGGCGCTATCCCGATATTTATCTGATGATTGGCGTCAGCGATCGTCAGGTCGATCT
Organism: Pantoea sp. C2G6; assembly: GCF_051336815.1. Classification (NCBI taxonomy): domain Bacteria; kingdom Pseudomonadati; phylum Pseudomonadota; class Gammaproteobacteria; order Enterobacterales; family Erwiniaceae; genus Pantoea; species Pantoea sp. C2G6. The sequence continues at coordinate 122,504 of NZ_JBGMNJ010000004.1, read as the reverse complement.
GATTCAGGAGGGCGTAGACTGCGTGATAAGAACGGGCGAGCTGCTCGACTCCACGCTGGTTGCCCGCCCGCTCGGCCGGTTTCGCTGGGTCACCTGCGCGTCGCCTGACTATCTCCAACAATATGGCGTTCCACACTCACCGGAATGCTTAACTGAACATCGGGCAGTCCACTATTTTTCCGGCCAGGCCCGGCGTACCCGTGAGCTGCGCTTTATAGATGACTCCGGGCCGCTGTCAGTCTCTGTTGGCGGTCAGGCGGCCGCTAACGAAACTGGCCTCTACATTAAGATGTGTCTTGCCGGTTTCGGGCTGGCGCAGCTGGCGGAAAACGTGGTGGCAGAGCATCTGCAACAGGGCACGCTGGTGGAAGTGCTCGCCGGGTGGCAGCCTGCCCCGGTGCCCGTCACGCTGCTTTATCCCCATCAGCGCTTCCTTTCCCCCGCGGTGCGCGCATTCGCTGACTGGATCGCCGCGCTTTTTCAGCAGGCCGGAGGTGAAGAGGCCAACGCGCCTGACTGAGGCTTTTTTCGAATCCAGCAGGGTGTGATGCGCAGCCTGAGCCACAGCCGGAGGTTAAGATAACGATATAAGCGGACCAAAACGTGCCGGTATACAAAACACACTGCGGACAGCTATATTGCCTGTTCACTTCCTCTATCTGGATAAGCCCATGCCCGATTACCATTTCTATAAAAAAGGTAAACACGTCGTCGCGATTGAGCGTCAGGAAGAGCACGAAACTCTTCAGTACCTTCAACAGGGTTATGAAAAGCAGTTCGAAGAAATCCGCTCGGCTAGCCAGCAGGATGCGCTTAAACGTTTTGCGGACATCCGCAAAGGAGATCGCATCGATCAGCGTAATTTCCTGGCGGGCGCCGGGGAGATGCCGCTTATCGGCGTTCTGACCGCCATTGCCACTTATCTTTTAACCAAAAAGTGGTCATAAGCCTGGCTATTTATCGCTGCATTCGCTCTTTGCTGTTCAGCGAGGCGCTATTTAATACGCCTCATTAAAATCGGAAATTACTTTTTTAAACTTTCTGAGATCCCCTGTTTAATCAGCAGCGCCATTTTCATTCTGGTATTGCAACCGCTTTAGGTCACATATCGCCGCCAGCTCAGGTTATTCTTAATAACCCGCCATTTTCCTGCCCTGATTAAAATTCTCTCTGCCGCACTGAAATTAAGGTTCCGTTAATCATTTGCTGTCAGATTGCCAGAATCGTTGACAGATAAAGGGTCAGACACCATGACAGCCTCCTTACGCAATCTCCTTCCGCACCGCGACAGTCCATTTTTCCGGGCGCTCCATATTATTGTGGCGCTGCTGGTTCTGGCGCAGATTGTTAATTCGAACCTGACAGAGCGTGAGGCGCTGGGAGAGTTCTCCCTGACCGGCGTCATCACCTGGCTGCATATTATTTCAGGATTTGGCTTACTGCTGTGCGGCGGCATGATGCTGTTCTGGATGCTGAGCCAGCGCGGTTTCCTCTATTATTTCGCCTGGCTGCTGCTCGATTTTCGCGGTATCACCCAGGACTTCAGAACCCTGTGCAGCTTCAGTCTGCCGGAAGCCCATAGTGGCGGCATGGCGGCGACCGTGCAGGGACTGGGCGTGGTTTCACTGTTGGGAGTGGCAGCCTGTGGCGGACTCTGGTTCATTCTCAACGCGCTGTATGGCCCTGATGCCGCCCTGACACAGCAGATCATCCATCTTCATAAGTTTCTGACGCTCTTTATTGAAACCTACTTCTGGGCTCATGGCGCAATGGGCGTCCTTCACCTGCTTATCACGTTCCGGGCGCAACAGTGGCGCAAGGAGTAAGGCGGGGCAGATGGCAACACAGCCGCTGTTCAGCCCACCCTTTTTAGTCAGTCGCTTTAAATAATATCGCAGGGAATGATTTCCCCCGGCATCAGAATATAAACCCATTTAATTTTTCAATCGATGCGCAACTTAAGGTTAACGTAATGTTGGCCTGGCAAACTGATAAGACGCTAAAAGAGGTTTTCCTATGCGAATTTTATCTCCTTATTTGTTGCGATGGTTTCCGGGTGAATATCAGCAGAATAATGTTTCCGCCTTTATTCGTGAAAGTTATTCTCAGTTTTATCACGCTTCACTTTCGCACTGCATGCCCTGGTTACTGGGTCTGTATGATGCCAACGGTGAATTAAAAGCAGCCTGTGGCGTACAACCCGCCTCAATGGGAAAAATATACCTCGAACATTATCTTGATGTGCCGGTAGAAGCGTTGCTTTCGGCCCACCTGCCGCATCCCGTTTCTCGCGACGCGGTGGTTGAAATTGGTAATTTTGCCGCAAGCGACGGGGCAAGCGCCCGGATAATGTATGCGGCGCTCTGCCTGCTTCTCAATCACTACTGTTATTCATGGATTGTTTTTACCGGCACAAAAAAGATCCGCAACACCTTTTTCCGGCTGAATCTGCAACCGATCACGCTGATGCCCGCCGATCCGTCACGGCTCGGCGCGGAAGCGCGTGAATGGGGCGACTATTACCAGCATGACCCTCAAATCATGGCGGGTGAGCTGACGGGAGGCCAGTCGACCCTGAGCCAGACCAGCCTGCTGCTGGGCATGTTTACTGAGTTACCCCTGGCCCCCTGGGTCGTCCCTTGCGGAGAATCTTATGTTTCTGAACACGCTTGAGAAACAGGCGACGCTTCAGCCCGACGCCATCGCCCTGCGGGATGAGACGCGCAGCTGGAGCTGGCAGCAATATCTTGCGGCCGTGGAGGCGGTAGCCGGACAGCTCGCGTCCCTTCAGGTAAAACGGCTGGCACTGGAGAGGGATAACAGTCCCGAATGGGCGATTATCGATCTCGCCTGTCTGGTCAGTGGTGTGGTGATTGTCCCGCTTCCCGCCTTTTTCACCGCCGGGCAGAAAGCCTGGGTGCGCTCATCCGCCTCGGTGGATGCGCAGATTGGCGGAGAGAGGCTGGCGGGATGGCAGGAGCACGACTTCCTGTTCGGCCGAGTGCAAATCCGCGTGGTTGACGATCCCGTGGCGCTGCCAGCCGGAACAGCGAAGATAACCTACACCTCCGGCACCACCGGAGAGCCAAAAGGGGTCTGCCTGAGCCGGGACGGGATGGCGTGGACAGCCAGCACCTTAGCCACGGCGCTGCAATCCCTGAAGCTGGAAAAGCATCTGGTGACGCTGCCGCTCAGTATCCTGCTGGAGAATCTGTGTGGCGTCTATATTCCGCTGCTGCTTGGCGCTGAGACGGTGATCCTCCCCTGTGCGCGGATCGGTTTTGAAGGTTCCAGCCGCTTTAATCCGGCGCAGTTTCTTCAGGCGCTGACCACCTTCAGTCCCCACAGTCTGGTGCTGGTGCCGGAGCTGCTTCGGGTGTTACTGCATCTGCATCAGCAGGTGCCGGCCAGCACCCAGGCTTTACGCTTTGTCGCCACTGGCGGCGGCAGAGTGCCCGCGTCACTACTGGCCATGGCGACCCACAGGGGTTTACCGGTCTATGAAGGTTATGGTCTCTCGGAATGTGGCTCGGTGGTTGCCCTGAATCTGCCTGGCGCGACGCAGGCGCACAGCGTCGGCCAGCCGTTGCCCGGTGTTGAGGTCCGCGTTGATGACCAGCAGCAACTGTGTGTCACCAGCCCGGCCAACGCGCTGGGGTATCTGGGTGCACCCCCCGCCGCTCCGGTGGTCGCCACCGGCGATCTCGGCACCATTGATGAATACGGCTTTATTCAGATTCAGGGACGCATAAAGAATGTCCAGATCAACGCCTTTGGCCGTAATTTTTCCCCGGAGTGGCCCGAATCAGAGGCGATGGCCTGCCCGGCCGTGCGTCGCGTGGTGATTTTCGGTGACGGACTGAAACAGAACGTCGCGCTGGTCGACGCCCTCGACGGGCAGCAGGCAGCGGCGCGTGAACAGTTGCAGGCCCTTTCCGCTCGCCTGCCGGATTACGCGCAGTTCCATCGGCTGTTATTTACTTCCGCTATTTCAGAACCCGGCATGCTCACAGCAAACAGCCGGCCACGTCGGGACCTTATCCGGCAAACCCTTTGGCCACAGATTCTCACCTGTAGTGAGGAGGAATAACCATGAGCTTTTATAACCAGTTACAACAACAGACCGAAGCAGAACGCCTGCGTTTACTCTCCTCGCCGATCCTCGCACGCTGTCAGGCGGGTGACATCTCGCGCGAACTCTATATCGCTTTTCTGACTCAGGCCTACTATCACGTCAGCCATACCGTGCCGCTGCTGATGAGCGCAGGCAGCCGGCTGCCCGCCTCGCACGAAGCGGTCCGCGGCGCGATTGCTGAATATATTGAGGAGGAGTATGGCCACCAGGAGTGGATCCTGAATGACATCCGGGCCTGCGGCGGCGACGCGGAAAGCGTGCGCCATGGCACCCCCGGTATGCCGATTGAAATGATGGTAGCCTGGCTCTACTACCGCATTGAGCGGGTCAATCCGATGAGTATTTTTGGCATGGTACAGGTGCTGGAAGGCACCAGCGTGTCGATCGCGACCGCGGTTGCCGCGCAGGTGGAACAGACACTGGGGCTGTCGGAACAGGCGACCACCTATCTGCGCTCCCACGGCGAACTCGACCAGGGACATCTGAAATTTTTCGCCTCACTGATGGACAACGTGACTGACGCAGACGATCAGGCCGCCATCATCTATGCCGCAAAGCGCGTCTATCACCTCTACGGAGAGATGCTTAATCAACTGGGACAGCGAAACGATGAACCTGCATGATAAAAGCGTGCTGCTGACCGGAGCCAGCGGCGGCATCGGCCAGGCGCTGGCGCACAGCCTGGCGCAAAAAGGCGCCAGACTCTGTCTGGTCGGGCGCAATGAGCAGGCGATGACGCTGCTGAAGGGGATGCTGCCCTACCCGGAACGGCACCATATCGCACTGATGAACAGCTATAGCGATGAGGAGATCGTCGCGCTGGCCGATCGGTTTCAGGGGGATAACCGGCTGGATATTCTGATTAACAACGCCGGAACCACCCGCTTTGCGTTGTTAGAGCAGCAATCTTTTGATGATATTCGGGAGCAGATCAGAACCAATATCGAAATCCCGACCCTGCTGACGCGCGCCATGCTGGATAAGTTTAATCCGCAGGGTATCGTGCTCAACATCGGGTCGATCTTCGGCGAAATCGGCCACCCGGCCTGGAGCGTCTATAGCGCCACCAAAGCCGCCACCCATCGCCTGTCGGAAGCGCTGGGGCGCGAATTAAAGCGCAGTGGGATCAGCGTGCTCTATGCCGCGCCGCGCGCCACCGAAACCGCCCTCAACAGTGATGAGGTTTACGCCCTGAACCGCAAGCTGGGCAACCGCAGTGATTCTGCGCAATTTGTCGCCGACCGCCTGGTACAGCTGCTGGAGACCGAACAGAAACGCTATCGCTTCGGCGTAATGGAGCGGCTGTTCGTCAAAATCAACGCCTGGTTTCCAGGCCTGGTCGATAAAGCGTTAGGCAAAAAACTTTCGGTGATCCAGTCCTATGCCCGGGGCACCGTTCAGGGGGAAGACAAATGAAAATTCTGAATACGTTACTGCTGGCAACCGCTTTCCCCGCCTCTGTGCTGGCGAATACGACGCTTGAAAACCTGCAACACGGCTGGTCAGTCTGTCAGTATCAGACACTGGAAGCGAAAAAAGAGAGCTGCTTTACCACGCTGAGCCAGCAGGCGCACGATGCGAGCCAGGCGAAAAATAACGCCGATGCGCCGCTACTGATCTGGTCAGCGATTATTGACAGCAGCTGGGCGGGAGCCAAAGGGGGATTAGGTGCGTTAAGCCTGGTCAAACAGGCCCGCAGCGCCCTGGAAAAGGCGATCAGCCTCGATCCGGCCGCCTTGCAGGGCTCGGCCTGGACCAGCCTTGGCGCGCTCTATTATCAGGTTCCTGGCTGGCCGATTGGCTTTGGTGATAAAGAGAAAGCGGGCGAGCTGCTGAAAAAAGCGCTGGCGATCAATCCAGATGGCATCGACCCCAACTATTTTTACGGCGATTATCTGCTGAAAGAGAAAAGGACGGAGGAAGGAAAACGCTATCTGGAGAAGGCGCTGAAAGCGCCGCCACGTCCTGGCCGTGAAATTGCCGATCAGGGACGTCATCGCGATATTGCCAAAGACCTCGAAACTATTCAGTAACGCCGCCGCCCCGGACGTTTTGGCGTCCGGGGCGCTTCACGTGCAGAAAATCCCCTGTTGTGCCGCTGCCAGAATAACCCCGCCAGGAAAGCACGGGTCTGACTTCAGACGATCGTTTATTTCAGTGCCTGTAGCGCTCTGCTGGTTTTTCTCCTCATCCTGAGAGAAAAAAGCCGCATAAACCCACCAGTACGCCATAGTTAATCTTTGTTCATTTTGATCGGGGATATATGGGTATGTTGCAATCTCAACCTTCACGCCTGGGCAGCTTACTGCTGCTGCTGGCAGCCGTAATCGGCTTCGTGGTGGCGTTATATGCGTGGCTGACGCCACTCACCGGGGTCACCGGCACGATTGGCGCGCTGGGCGTCGCCATCGCCAGCGTCGTACTGGCGCTCCTGGCCCTGCTGTTACGGCGCGCAACCCAGCGCGGTGGACGTACGTCGCTGACGGTTCTGACCCTGGTGGTGTTGTTCGGTATCGGTTTTGCCGCCGCACTGCTGCATCAGTACCTCATTACGGCAGCGATGGTGATCGGCCTGATTGGTCTTATTACGCTGAGCCGCCATTCCGTTCACCCTAATCATCGCGCCAGAGCCTGAGGAACCGCCCGTGCATAACAATAAATACTCCCCCATGAAAGTCAGCATGACGGCGCTGGCGCTGCTGCTCACCCCGCTAATGTCGCAGGCGCAGGATAAAGCCGCTGAAGCCTCAATGGGGACGCAGAAAAAACTGAATGTGGACGCGGCCGATCAGCAATCGCCGGGCACCACCAAAACCACTAACGATGCCTCAACCGGCAAGCGCGACGGCGAGAAAGTCGACTCAGCCAGTCAGCCCGCCAGCGCCCTGGTGCCCGCGACGGCCACCTGGGACAGCTTTCATGGCCAGCTCAACGCGCAGAAATATAGCCCACTGAAGCAGATCACCACCGATAACGTCAGCAAATTAAAAAAAGTCTGGGAGTTTCATACCGGCGATGTCTCAGACGGTAAAGGCGATACCCCTGCTACCGTCTGGTCGGCTACGCCCATTTTTGCCAATCAGACCCTCTATATCGGGACACCTTTCGATCGCCTGATAGCGCTGGACCCCGGCACAGGTAAAGAGAAGTGGCACTATGACACCCATTCTTCGCGCAAAGCGCTGACGCAGCCGGTACTGAAAAACCGGGGCGTCTCCTACTGGCAGGCCAAAAATCCGGTCGCCGGACAGGCGTGTCAGAAGATCGTCTATATGGGCACCGTGGATGGCAAGCTGTTTGCGCAGGATGCCGATTCCGGTAAGCCGTGCACAGATTTTGCTGATAATGGCGTCCTGAATCTTAATCAGTGGAACACGGTTAACGCTAAATACCCGCTATCGGTGTTACAGCCGCCAACGGTGGTCGGCAACCATCTGCTGATTGGCTGGGCGGGCAAAGACTGGGCCTACGCTGAAGCGCCTCCGGGCACCGTGTTCGCCGTCAACGCCCAGACCGGCAAGCGCGAATGGACCTTTGAAGCGATTCCGGCAGCGATCCGCCAGCGAACCGGTACGGCCAACGTCTGGACCCATATGTCTGCCGATGAGGCGCATGGTCTGGTCTATCTGCCGGTCTCGTCTCCCTCTCCCAACTACTGGGGCGGTAATCGCGTCGATCCTATTCCGCTCGGCACCTCGACCACCGCGCTGGATATCAATACCGGTAAAGTGGTCTGGTCGCGCCAGTGGGTGCATCACGACGTGTGGGATTACGACATCAACTCTGCGCCGACGCTGATGGACATCACCGTAAACGGCAAGCAGATCCCGGCACTGATTCAGGCGACCAAGCAGGGCTTCCTGTTTGTGGTCAACCGTCTGACGGGGGAAGATGTCTGGCCGATTGAAGAGCGTCCGGTGCCGCAGGGCGATGGTTCCGTGCAGGGTGAAGTGCTCTCGCCCACCCAGCCCTTCCCGACCAAACCTGCGCCGCTGCTCGATCAATCGAAAAAGCCCGCGATCTGGAAGCTGGCGGATCTGGTCGGTGCCGGTCAGTGTTCAAGACTGTGGGATAAGCTGACCTATGAAGGCATGTACACCCCGCCGACCACCAAAGGCGAAGGGGCGCTGACCTATCCCGACAGTGCCGGTGGCGTGCAGTGGGGCGGCGTGGCGTTTGATCCACAGAAACAGATTGCGATCGTCAACACCTCTCACATCGTGCAGTACGTGAAGCTCTATAACCGCAAGGATTACGAAAAAGCGGATAGTGGTTCCGGTAATGAAAACGGGTTTGCGCCGCAGGAAGGAGCACCTTACGGGCTGCGTCTGATGGTGGCGAATAACTGGCTGGGAATGCCATGCTGGCAGCCGCCCTTTGGTGAAATCGTGGCGATTGATATGCATACCGGTGACGTAAAATGGCGTCGCCCGGTGGGTGCCTCGCAGCAGTATGGCTTCTTTATGCCGGAAAGCTGGGGCTCGCCGACCATCGGCGGCCCGGCAGTGACCGCGGGCGGGGTGATTTTCATCGGCGCCTCGATGGATGCCAAAGTGCGCGCCTACTCGGTGGAGAGCGGTGAAGAGCTCTGGTCCGATCAGGCGGAAGCCCCGGCGGTCGCGAACCCCTCGGTCTATGAGTATAAAGGCCGTCAGTATGTGGCGTTCGTCGCCGGGGGTAATACCATTCTGAAGGATCAGGTGGGCGACCAGGTGGTGGTTTACGCGCTGCCTGAGTAGCGGTTTCTGAAAACAGCGCGGTTAAAATCTGATGGGGCCTGAGCGCCCCATTTTTTTATCCGATCTGGCTGCTGAATCTGCCGGGCCTGAGGCAGGCACTAAAATCGTGCACCTGCTATCCCAACGGCTTTTTCATTAACCGATTCAGGCTACAACGCTATTCCTGCCAGCCTTCGGTGGCTGATATACTGCTTTTTTGGCAAGGATTTCTGTATGTCTCTGACTTCACTTTTTACGTTTGCACTGATTATGTCTGCCGGGATCGTCACACCCGGTCCTACGGTTCTGCTCGCACTGAATAACGCGGCCCGCTTTGGTATCCGGCGCACCACCTGGGGCATGCTGGGCGCGGCGGCGGCCGATGTGCTGCTGGTTTCGCTGGTCGGGCTGGGGCTGGGGGTTCTGCTGGCCACCTCTGAAACGCTGTTCGTTACGCTGAAATGGGTCGGTGCCGCCTGGCTGGCCTATATGGGGCTGCGTATGCTGCTGTCTTCTGATGCCTCGCTGCCGGGCAAAGCGGAAACCACAGCGCCGACCCGCCGCGCGCTATTCCTGAAAAGCTTCTTCGTTGCGATGAGCAACCCGAAATACTACATCTTTATGACCGCCCTGCTGCCGCAGTTTGTCACGACCTCGCAGCCTGCGTTACCGCAGTATGCCAGCCTGGCGGCGGTGATCGTTTCAATCGATGTGGCGGTAATGCTCGGCTATGCCACCCTGGGTAAGAAGTCGGTTCACCTCTGGAAAGCCAGCGGCATCCGCTGGATGAATCGCGTCAGTGGATCGTTTCTGCTGGTGATCGCCGGGTCGGTTGCGCTCTATCGTAAAAGCATCACATAAGTTTCAACAGGTCACTGAGCCGCCTGATGGCGGCTCTTTTTTAGTCCGCTTACCGCTGTGGTGTGAGCCATTCTGAGGAGCCCGCTATGACCGCTTTCTATCAACTCACTGCCACCCGCCTGCATGGTGAGCTGACCCCGATGGCCGATTACGCGGGCAAGGTGGTGCTGGTGGTCAATACCGCCAGCCATTGTGGATTCACGCCACAATACGCAGGCCTTGAGGCGCTCTACAAAAAGTACGCCGACCAGGGGCTGGTGATCCTGGGATTTCCCTGCAACCAGTTCGGTAAGCAGGAGCCCGGCGGTGCCGACGAGATCGCCAACACCTGCCAAATCAACTACGGTGTCAGTTTTCCGATGTTTGAAAAGGTCGAGGTCAACGGCGGTAGCGCGCACCCGGTGTTTCGTTTGCTGAAACAGGCTTTGCCGGGCATATTGGGCCAGCGCATCAAGTGGAACTTCACAAAATTTCTGGTCGGCCGCGATGGCAAACCCCTTAAGCGGTTTGCGCCGATAACCACGCCAGAAAAAATGGAAGCGGCTATCCTTGCTGCGCTGCAAAGCTGACTGAGCCGGGATTCAGCTCACCACGTTAACCGGCTTGCCGTGCCGGAAGGCGGCGATATTCGCCCGGATGCCGGCAACCAGATTGTGCACCCCACTCTGACTCGCCCAGGCGATGTGCGGCGTCAGCAGCAGATTCGGCAACGATGCCTGCAACAGCGGGTTATCCACCGCGGGCGGTTCGCTGCTCAGCACATCCAGCGCCGCACCCGAAATCTTCCCCTGCGCCAGCGCGGCGGCGAGATCGGCTTCGTGAATCAGCCCGCCGCGGGCGGTGTTAATCAGCAGCGCCTGCGGCTTCATTTTGCTGAGCGCTTCGCGGTCAATCAGCTGGCGGATCTGGTCACTCAGCGGGCAGTGCAGTGAGATAATATCGCTGGTCGCCAGCATCTGCTCAAAGCTGACATAGCCATCGCGCACCTGCGCGCTGCCTTTACGCTCGGCGAACTGCACCTGCATTCCCAGCGCCTCAGCCAGCCGGCCCACCGCCTGACCAATCTCACCCCGGCCGACAATCCCCAGCACAGCACCGCCAATATCCTGAATCAGCTGGCGATGCAGGCAGAAGTGTTCTGCCTGTGGCCATTCAGTCCGGGTCGTGCTGGCATAATCGAGCAGCTGACGGCGCAGCACAAAAATCGCCGCGATCACCGCCTCCGAGACACTCCGGGTGGAGTAGCCGGGCACATTGCTCACCACAATATTGCGGGCGCGACAGGCATCCAGATCGATACAGTCATAACCGGTCGCCGCCACACAGATAAAGCGCAGCGCGGGCAGCTGGTCCAGCGTCTCAGCGCGCAACGGCACCTTGTTGGTGATGGCGACGGTGGCTCCCGCCAGCGCCGCAACAATTTTATCCGGTGCCGTCTGCGCCCGTATCTGCCATTCCCCTTCTTCCTCTGAGACAGGCAAAGCGACCGGCAGGGTGTCACCATCCAGCATTACAATTTTCATCCTCTGTCCTTTATTCAATGGCGGCCCACGATGATGTTACTTACATGTGCCTGATGAGTAACAATCAGGTTAAATCATGCTGAAATTAAAGTGAATTTGTTCAAAGAGTGCGAATTTTTTCGCAATTAACGCCACTTTATTTAACCCTTATATCCCCTTCGCGTTACACTGCCGACCCGAATTGTGACCTCATGACAGCCCGTGTTAATCATGCCGAGATCTTCACTCAGACAACGACTCACCGCCGGTATTGCGATACTGGCGGTGCTGCTGTTGTTTGTCGCGCCGATGGTCTCGAAAAATCTGGCGGAGCATCACGCCAGCATGCAGCGCTTCTCCGCCATGAGCATGGAGATGCCGATGATGGCACATCATGGCGAGATGATGATGGCCGATCACACCATGATGGCGGACCCGGGATTAGCCTGCGGCTACTGCGATTTACTGATCCACGTTCCGCTGCTGCTCTGGGTATTTGTCCCGTTTATCTGCTGGATCTGTCGGGTGCGTCGTGCCCCGCCGCCGCCCGCTATTTCGCCACCCCGGCGGCGACAGACGCTGCGCCTGCATCGGCCGCGCGCGCCTCCCCATTCCACAGTAACACCCACTGCGTTATGACCTGATGCGTGACAATGTCACGGTATCACCCTTTTTTTCGATTAGTGTGGAATGCTATGTCCTCTTCACCGGAAATATCCCCTGCACCGCGCGGCACGCTGTTTAATCTGTTTCGCCGCCTGCATTTTTATATCGGTCTGTTTATCGCGCCATTTATCTTTGTCGCCGCACTGACCGGCACGCTCTATGTACTGACGCCACAGCTTGAACAGGCGATTTATCACGATGCTCTGACCACCGACGCCCAGGGCAGCCCACAGCCGCTCTCGGCGCAGATTGCCGCCGCGCGCGAGCGCGCTGGCGAATCGGCGCGCATCTATGCGGTGCGCCCGGCGCCTGGCCCGCAGGATACCACTCGCGTACAGTTCGCCGATCCGCGGCTTGGCCCCTCTGAGTCGCGCTCGCTGTTTATCGATCCCTACACCCTCCAGGTGAAAGGCGATATGACGGTCTATGGCACCAGCGGCGTACTGCCACTGCGCATGTGGCTGGATCAGCTGCATCGCGGATTACTGCTGGGTGACGTTGGACGGAACTACAGCGAGCTGGCGGCTTCGTGGCTGTGGGTCGCGGCGCTGGGCGGCATCGTGTTGTGGTTCGGCACCCGCCCAAAACGCAGCCGTAACCAAGCCCGCACCGGCTTCGCCGCCGTGCGTCACTGGCACCTCTCGCTGGGTCTGCTGCTGGCTGCTGGTCTGGTTTTCTTTTCGGTAACCGGCCTGACCTGGTCGCAGTGGGCAGGCAATAACATTGAGAAGATGCGCAGTGACTTTGGCTGGAAAACGCCGCAGGTCAATACCGCGCTGAATGGTGACGCGCCCGCGGCACCGGCCGATCCCCATGCCGATCACCGTGGTGCGATGGAAGGCATGTCGATGTCAGAGATGACGATGCCCGCGAAAACCGCCGCGCCGGTGATGCGCAATCAGCCTGATGCCAGCTGGGATCGGGCGTTAGCGGCGGCACGCCAGGCCGGACTCCAGGCCAGCAGGCTGGAGCTGCGCCAGCCGAAAAACAGCGGTCAGGCGTGGACCGTCTCGGAGATCGATCGTCGCTGGCCGAGTCAGGTTGATGCGGTTTCACTCAATCCGCAAAATTTCAGCGTGGTCGATCGGGTGGCGTTCGCCGACTTCCCGCTGGTGGCAAAGCTGACCCGCTGGGGCGTGGATGCCCATATGGGGGTCCTGTTTGGCCTGCCGAATCAGATCATCCTCGCCTGTTTTGGCTTCGGACTCTGCGCGATGATCGTGCTGGGCTACCGCATGTGGTGGATACGTCGTCCGGCCGTGCCGCAGCTTAACCCGTCACAGACGCTGCTCGACGCCTGGCTGGCGCTGCCGCGCTATGCGCAGGGCAGCAGCCTGATTGTCATCCTGGCGCTGGGTTATGCGCTGCCGGTCATGGGCATCAGCCTGTTGCTGCTGGTGTTACTGGATATTCAGCGCTGGCGCAGCGCCCACCGGGCCCGTGTCGCCCGCGTTGACACCGCGCCGGATAAGCAGTCGCCGCTGGCGATCGTCCAGTCGCGCTTCGCTGAGAAGCGCAAAGAGATGCGCTACTTTCTGCGCAGCGTCACGGTGCTGGCGCTGATTGTGATTACGGTGATGGCGAATGCGATGATTGGCGGCGTGATCGACCAGTATCAGATCCCGTTCAGCCACTGGTCGCTGACCATGTACATCACCCAGGCGATGATGATCCTGCTCTACTCCACGGTCTTTACCGGACTGTTGTCGATTCCCCTCTGGTATTTCTTCCTCGGAGAAAGCGACGAACAGGGCAAATAAACCCACGGCCGGTCATCGCGCTCGGCTGCGAGTTATTCAAAAAAAATGACGAAGCCCGGCAACGCTGCCGGCTTCTCATTCCCCGCGTAAGGTCTATGATCGTTGTCATCGACCCCTTTTTTATAAGAGAAAATCATGAACATCGTGCGTGCTAATCCTGAACAACTGTTTGAATACGGGCCGTTTACCGTCCGTCGCCAGCGACCAGGCGCAGCGTTAAGCCCGCTGGTCAGCGTTGACCTGATGACGCTGAAACTGGATGCCCGCATTCCGATGCAGCAGCATCAGGATGAAGAGGTGTTCACCTACCTGTGGCGCGGCTCCATGCTGCACCAGGACAGCAACGGCGAGCGCACCGCGCTCTCGGCGAAACGGGTGATGGTGGTAAACGCCGGTGAGGGTGTTCAGTATGAAGAGTCGGTGCCGCTCTATGAGGCGGAGCTGTTGCAGGCGGTGATCCGGCCTGCGCAGCCCGGCGGTGAAGCGATGACCCAGGTGCTGGAGCGCGATCAGGGCATTATGAGCAACGGCTGGACCGAGCTGGCCGGACCGGAAGAGTCCGACGCGCCGCTGGAACTGCGCCAGGAAGCCTATATCTACGATACCCTGCTGGAGCGTAACCAGACGCTGGATGTGCCGTCGCAGCCTGGCTTTATCGCCTATCTCACGGTGCTGGACGGGGTTATCCGCATCGGCGATCAGCGGCTCGGACGCGGGGACGCAGTCAGCGGGCTCGATGCGGGCACCCTGATAGAGGGCGATCGCGATGCCTGCCTGGTCTGCTTCCTGATCAAACCCGATCAGGCGTAAAAAAGCGCGGGACGCTCCCCGCGCTTTTTACTGGGTGCGTCATCAGGCCTGAGGGTGATGCTGCTGCATCGCCTGAACCCGTTTAAACACATGATTGAACTGACGCACATCGTCGCGCAGCCAGTGGCGCTGGGTAAGAGGCGCGTCATCCAGCGCCTGCGGCAGCGGAACCCCCGCCAGTGAACCCCGGCAGCAGAAGGCGCGCGCCAGCGTCGGGGTTGTGATGCCGATGTAACGGGCAAATTCGGGTAGCGTCATTAATGCGGTACTCATTTTCCACCTCCTGCTCAAAAAATCACCACTTCAATTTCAGGCCATTTCTTAAATGCTTTTATTGATCTGAGGCAAAGATGTGGTACTAATCTCATGCCTGTTAATGAATTGTTCTTCCTGCCAACCAAAACCGAGACAGAAGTGAGGAACCCGTGCGCCATTATGGATTGATGATAGCCCTGCTGTTCTCCGGTTTTGCCGCTGCGCATACGCTGATCCCCGGTCAGCCGGTGCCGGGGGTGTTTATCGCCGACAAAGGCGAAATGGTGATGGATCAGAATGAGATCGATTACCGGGGATGGAACAGTCAGCGGCTGACCGGTAAGGTGCGGCTGGTGATCCATGTGGCGGGCCGGCTCTCAGCAAAAGATCAGAGTGAGCCGCTGATCAGGGCGATCCAGCAGGCCAGTTTTCCGCGCGACCGCTTCCAGACCACCACCATCATCAATACCGATGACGCGCTGCCTGGCAGCGCCATCTTTGTGGTCCGCAGCATCGCCTCCAGCAAAAAGGCGTCGCCGTGGCAGCAATTTATTATTGATACCAGCGGTGTGACCGCGCACAGCTGGCAGCTGAAACCCGAAAGCGCCGCGGTGTTTGTGGTTGACCCACAGGGTATTGTGCGCTTCGCGAAAGAGGGAGCCCTATCCTCGCAGGATGTCAGCCACGTAATGGATCAGTTGCGCGCTCTGCTGGGATAGACGAAGCGGCACCGCGGCCGGTTCAGCGGGGTGTGATGGCGGAATGCCGCTGAATTTCCCGACATTTTTATCATCCTGAACTATTATTGTTTCAATGGATTTACCCGCCGTTCTTTGAAAACCTGCCAACTATGCTGTGGCAGTCGGGGACGATGATTGAAGATGGCATCGAAGCATTTCGACCTGCTGTGACTTCCTCTGTAGATAAGGACAGCCCTGATGACGGCCTGTGCAGAACAACACGTCAATGAGATACACAGCGATGCAGCCACTCTGTTGAATGCTATCGAGCAGCGGCTCAACCAGCTGCTGCCGGTGGAAAGTGAACGTGACTTAGTGGGGGCCGCCATGCGTGATGGCGCACTGGCACCGGGAAAACGCATTCGCCCGCTGCTGCTGCTGCTGGCCGCCCGCGATCTCGGTTGCCAGGCCAGTGCGAACGGCTTGCTGGATCTGGCCTGCGCGGTGGAGATGGTGCACGCCGCATCGCTGATTCTGGATGACATGCCCTGCATGGATGACGCGCAGCAGCGGCGCGGACGCCCGACGATTCACTGTCAGTATGGCGAACATGTGGCCATTCTGGCGGCGGTGGCGCTGCTGAGTAAAGCCTTTGGCGTGATTGCGGTCGCAGAGGGATTAACGGCGAGCGCCCGAACCCAGGCGGTGGCGGAGCTTTCGCAGGCTATCGGTATGCAGGGGCTGGTGCAGGGGCAGTTTAAGGATCTCTCTGAAGGGGATAAGCCGCGCAGCGCCGACGCCATTCTCACCACCAATCATTTCAAAACCAGCACCCTGTTCTGCGCCTCAATGCAGATGGCCTCGATTGTCGCCGAAGCCCCCGACGACACCCGCGAGCAGCTGCACCGCTTTTCGCTTAATCTCGGCCAGGCGTTCCAGCTGCTGGACGATTTAACCGACGGCATGGCGGATACCGGCAAAGACGCGCATCAGGATGACGGAAAATCGACGCTGGTCAATCTGCTGGGTGCGCAGGCAGTAGAGATGCAGTTGCGCGACCACCTGCGCTACGCCGGTGAACATCTGCTCTCCGCCTGTCAGGACGGTTACGCCACCCATCATTTTGTTCAGGCCTGGTTTGAGAAAAAACTCGCTGCCGTCAGGTAAGGATGCCGCATGAGCCACTTTGCGGTGATTGCACCGCCCTTCTACAGCCATGTGCAGGCGTTACAGCATCTTAGCCAGGACCTGATGGCACGCGGACACCGCGTGACCTTTATCCAGCAGAGTGACGTCAGTGCGTTACTCGCCGACCGTCGCATCGGCTTCTTTCCGGTTGGCCTGGCCTCGCATCCGGCGGGCAGCCTGGCGCATACCCTGCAACTGGCGGCACATCCGCTCGGGCCGTCGATGCTGAAACTGATCAACGAGATGGCCCGCAGCAGCGATATGCTCTGCCGCGAACTGCCGGTGGTGCTGCAAACCCTGGCGATCGATGGCGTGATTGTCGATCAGATGGAGCCGGCCGGTGCGCTGGCGGCGGAAGCGCTGGATCTCCCCTATGTCTCGGTTGCCTGTGCGCTGCCGCTGAACCGCGAAGCCGATTTTCCGCTGGCGGTGATGCCGTTTGACTATGCCCAAAGCGATCAGGCCAGGGAACGCTATCGCGCCAGTGAAAAAATCTATGACTGGCTGATGCGGCGTCACGACCGGGTCATTGCCCGTCACGCCCATGCGATGGGGCTGACGCCGCGTGAAAAGCTGCATCACTGCTTTTCACCGCTGGCGCAGATCAGCCAGCTAATCCCCGAATTCGATTTTCCCCGTCAGGCGCTGCCGGACCATTTTCATGCGGTCGGCCCGCTGCGTGCCGAAGAAAAAACGGCTGCGCCGCAGCCAGGTTACTTTCCGCACGGCGACCGGCCTCGCATTTTTGCCTCGCTCGGCACCTTGCAAGGTCATCGCTATGGCCTGTTTAAAACCATTGTCCGCGCCTGTCAGGAGATTGACGCTCAGCTGCTGCTGGCCCATTGCGGCCGACTGTCGCCGTTTCAGGCGGAAAAGCTGGCGCAGGCCAGCCATGTGCAGGTGGTCGACTTTGCCGATCAGGCCGCAGCGCTGGCGCAGGCCGATCTGGCCATCACCCACGGCGGAATGAACACGGTACTGGATGCGATTAACCATCTGACGCCGCTGCTGACTATCCCGCTGGCGTTTGATCAGCCGGGCGTCGCTGCCAGGGTGATCTATCACGGCGTGGGACGCCGGGCGTCCCGCTTTACCACCAGCCATTCAATGGCGCGGCAGTTAACTACCCTGCTCACCGATCCGCTCTACCAGCAGCAGATGCTGACCCTGCGCACAGCGCTGCGTCAGGCGGGTGGCACGCCGCTGGCGGCGGACATTGTTGAGCAGGCGATGCGGACCCGCCAGCCGGTGGTCACAGGGAGAGAGTATGTCGCAGTATGATCTGATTCTGGTGGGGGCGGGTCTGGCTAACGGGCTTATCGCCCTGCGCCTGCGCCAGCAGCAGCCGTCACTGCGCATTCTGCTGATCGAGGCGGAGAGTGAACCCGGCGCCCATCATACCTGGTCGTTTCATGCCGAGGATCTCACCGAGGCGCAGCACCGCTGGATCGCCCCGCTGGTGGTGCATCACTGGCCCGGGTATCAGGTGCGTTTTCCGCAGCGTACCCGCAGCCTGAACAGCGGCTACTTTTGTGTCACCGCTGAACGTTTCGGCCAGGTGATACGCGCGCAGTTTGAACCGCACCTGCTGCTGAACACCAGGGTCGCGAGCCTCGCCTCACGTTCAGTCACGCTGGCCGATGGCCGCGTGCTGGAAGCGGATGCCATCATTGATGGCCGTGGCTACCAGCCGGATGCGGCGCTGCGCATGGGCTTTCAATCTTTTGTCGGTCAGGAGTGGCAGCTGAGTCAGCCGCACGGCCTGACGATGCCGATCATCATGGATGCCACCGTTGATCAGCAGGCGGGCTACCGTTTTGTCTACAGCCTGCCGTTCTCGGCCGATACCCTGCTGATTGAAGATACCCACTACATTGATCACGCCACGCTGGAGGGCGATCGCGCCCGCCAGAATATCCACGACTACGCGGCACAGCAGGGCTGGCAGCTGGCGCGACTGCTGCGCGAGGAGCAGGGCGCGCTGCCGATTACCCTGACCGGTGACGTGGACCGCTTCTGGCAGAACCGCGCCCTGCCGTGCAGCGGATTGCGCGCCGGACTGTTTCATCCCACCACCGGTTACTCGCTGCCGCTGGCGGTGGCGCTGGCCGATCGGCTGGCAGAGATGAACACTTTTACCTCTGAAACGCTGCACGCCACGATTCAGCGCTTTGCCAGCCAGAGCTGGCAGCAGCAGCGTTTCTTCCGCATGTTAAACCGGATGCTGTTTCTGGCCGGTCCGGCTGACCAGCGCTGGCAGGTGATGCAGCGCTTTTATGGTCTGCCAGAGGGCCTGATCGCCCGCTTCTATGCGGGAAAACTCACTTTGCCTGATCGGCTGCGCATTTTAAGCGGCAAGCCGCCGGTTCCCGTACTGGCGGCGTTACAGGCTGTTATGACTCCTCACCGTCAACAGGCGATGCAATGAAAAGAACTACGGTAATTGGCGCAGGCTTTGGTGGCCTGGCGCTGGCGATCCGCCTTCAGGCGGCAGGCACGCCCACCCGACTGCTGGAGCAGCGCGACAAACCGGGCGGCCGGGCTTACGTTTATCAGGATCAGGGCTTCACCTTTGATGCCGGTCCGACAGTGATTACCGATCCCAGCGCCATCGAAGAGCTGTTCACCCTGGCGGGCAAAAACCTCTCCGATTATGTGGAGCTGCTGCCGGTGCGGCCCTTTTATCGTCTTTGTTGGGAGTCGGGCAAAGTCTTCAGCTATGACAACGATCAGCCCGCGCTTGAAGCGCAGATCGCGGCGTTTAACCCGCGCGATGTCGAAGGCTATCGGCGCTTTCTGGCTTACTCCCGCGCGGTGTTTGCCGAAGGCTACCTGAAGCTCGGCACCGTGCCGTTTTTATCTTTCCGCGACATGCTGCGCGCCGCCCCTCAGCTGGCAAAATTGCAGGCGTGGCGCAGCGTCTACAGCAAGGTGGCCAGCTACATCGAAGATGAGCATCTGCGTCAGGCGTTCTCTTTCCACTCGTTGCTGGTGGGCGGCAATCCGTTCGCAACCTCGTCAATCTACACCCTGATCCATGCGCTGGAGCGGGAATGGGGGGTCTGGTTCCCGCGCGGCGGCACCGGCGCGCTGGTGCAGGGGATGGTGAAGCTGTTTGAGGATCTGGGCGGCGAAGTGGAGCTGAACGCCAGAGTTGCCCGGCTGGAGACCCACGATAACAAAATCACCGCCGTCGAGCTGGAGGATGGCCGCGTACTGCCGACCAACGCCGTCGCCTCGAACGCCGATGTGGTCCACACCTATCGTGATCTGCTGGCCCGGCATCCCGCCTCCGCGGCGCAGGGACGCTCGCTTCAGAACAAGCGTATGAGTAACTCGCTGTTTGTGATCTACTTTGGCCTCAATCACCACCACGATCAGCTGGCGCACCACACGGTCTGCTTCGGGCCGCGCTACCGCGAGCTGATTGATGAAATTTTTAACCATGACGGCCTGGCCGACGACTTCTCCCTCTATCTGCATGCGCCCTGCGTCACCGACCCTTCGCTGGCCCCGGAAGGCTGCGGCAGTTACTACGTGCTGGCTCCGGTGCCGCATCTCGGCACCGCCAGTATTGACTGGGCGGTAGAGGGACCGCGCCTGCGCGATCGCATTTTCGACTACCTTGAGCAGCACTACATGCCCGGCCTGCGCAGCCAGTTGGTGACGCATCGCATCTTTACCCCGTTTGATTTCCGCGATGAGCTGAATGCGTACCAGGGCTCGGCTTTCTCAGTGGAACCGATTCTGACTCAGAGCGCCTGGTTCCGGCCACACAACCGCGACAAGCATATTGATAACCTCTATCTGGTCGGCGCGGGCACCCATCCCGGCGCGGGCATTCCGGGGGTTATCGGTTCGGCCAAAGCCACCGCAGGCTTAATGCTGGAGGACCTGGCTTGAATAGTCCGTCACTGCTCGATCATGCGGTTGAGACCATGGAGGTGGGGTCAAAGAGCTTTGCCACCGCGTCGAAACTGTTTGATGCCAAAACCCGACGCAGCGTGCTGATGCTCTACTCCTGGTGTCGCCACTGCGATGATGTGATTGACGATCAGGTGCTGGGTTTCAGTAATGAGACGCCCTCAGCGCAGTCAGCTGAACAGCGACTGGCCCAGCTGGAGATCAAAACCCGTCAGGCCTACGCCGGTTCGCAGATGCATGAGCCCGCGTTTGCCGCCTTTCAGGAGGTGGCGATGGCTCACGACATCCTGCCCGCCTACGCTTTTGATCATCTGGCGGGTTTCGCCATGGACGTGCGTGAAACGCGCTATCAGACGCTGGATGATACGCTGCGCTACTGCTATCACGTGGCGGGCGTAGTCGGCCTGATGATGGCGCAGATTATGGGAGTACGCGATAACGCCACCCTGGATCGCGCCTGCGATCTGGGTCTGGCCTTTCAGCTCACTAACATTGCGCGCGACATTGTGGAGGATGCTGAAACGGGACGCTGTTATCTGCCCGCGGAGTGGCTGGCGGCGGAGGGGCTGAGCCGCGATAATCTGGCCGCACCGCAGCATCGCCCGGCTCTGAGCCGCGTCGCCCGTCGGCTGGTTGAAACGGCTGAACCTTACTACCGTTCAGCCTCCGCCGGGCTGCCCGGCTTACCGCTGCGCTCAGCGTGGGCGATTGCCACCGCGCAGCAGGTGTACCGTAAAATTGGTATGAAGGTAGTGGATGCCGGTCCGCAGGCCTGGGATCGGCGTCAGTCCACCAGCACGCCGGAGAAGCTGGCGCTGCTGGTGGCCGCATCCGGCCAGGCGATCACTTCCCGGCTGACACGTCATGCTCCCCGCCCCGCTCACCTCTGGCAGCGGCCGATTTAGCACCGTGGCGCTCGCGCAGCGTCGCCTGCAACTTTGACAGCGGCGGCGCATAGAGAAAACCAAAGGAGACACACCCCTCTTTGCCGCGTACCGCGTGATGCATCCGGTGCGCCATATAGAGGCGGCGCAAATAGCCGCGACGCGGGATATAGCGGAATGGCCAGCGCTGATGCACCAAACCATCGTGGACCATAAAATAGAGCAGCCCGTAGAGCGTCATGCCTGCGCCAATCCACTGCAACGGCCAGACGCCGACGCTGCCAAGATAAATAAGCAAAATCGACAAGCAGGCAAACACCGCGGCATAGAGGTCGTTAACCTCAAACCAGCCTTTGTGCGGTTCATGATGTGACAGATGCCAGCCCCAGCCCCAGCCATGCATAATATATTTGTGCGCCAGCGCAGCCGTTATCTCCATACCGATCACGGTGACCAGAACAATCAGGGCATTCCAAATCCACAACATAGTTTCTCCCGAACGTGCAGCCTGCTAAGTGGTGCAGAGGTTCAATTTTAACAGAGATTGGAGAAAACAGCGGGCCCGCTGTGTCGGGACTCAGCGCATGGCGCGTCGCACCTAGTTATAGACCAGATTAAAGGTGACGTTACCGTCCGCTTTGCCTGCCCCGACCTGCCCGTCGGTCTGAATATACTGCGCGTTAAACCCTATCGAGGCCGTCTGATTGGCGGAAATTGAGGTCAGCACCGGCAGCTGATCGGTCGGGGTATTCAGCGGCACCCGCTGCCCTTCCGCCACCTGCAAACCCGCGCCATAGGTCAGGGCGATGCC
Source organism: Pantoea sp. C2G6 (assembly GCF_051336815.1). Taxonomy (NCBI): domain Bacteria; kingdom Pseudomonadati; phylum Pseudomonadota; class Gammaproteobacteria; order Enterobacterales; family Erwiniaceae; genus Pantoea; species Pantoea sp. C2G6. The sequence goes on along the minus strand of NZ_JBGMNJ010000004.1, from coordinate 100,310 downwards.
GACGCCTGTGGCGGAGTTACTCTGCGGCGTCAGCGCGATCGCGTCTTTATCACCGGCCGTCGCCATGCCAAAGAAACCGACTCTGACCGCCGCGTTGTTATCGCACTGGACCTGGATCTGAAAGGCTTTCTCGCTACCGGCCCGGCTGCCGACGCCACTGAACTCGCTTTTGCTCACCGTTCCCATGTCGACACTGATCGCCGACTGGGAAGTGACCACCGCACAGCTGCCGCGTCGTACCGTAAAGCTGGAGAAGGCAATCTGCGGTCGGTCATTGATAAACTGACTGCTGGCCTCGCTGTCACCCACTTTTAAACTGGTTGAACCAATGGTGGTCTCGCCGATACTGGCCGGTTGATCGCCGGGGTTAAGCGGTGACTGCTGCGAGGGAATTTTGTAAAACACCACATAGGACTGGAGCGTCATGGTGTTGGCCGAACTTAACTGCGGATTGATACGGGAGTTACAGATTGAACTGGTTTTTCCTTTGCCGCTGGAGTCGGTAAAGGAACTGCAATAGGTCGGTTCTTTAAAGCCAATGGCAAAGCCAACACCGTTGACGCCGGGCACCTGGTAGATCGGGGTATTGTGACCGCCTGTCATTGTGGTTTGCAGGCCCGACTCTTCCGCGTCGATCTCAAACCCCAGATCTTTATAGTTGTAGCCCGCCTCACCCTGATTTTTATTACAGGTAAAAGCGTTGCTGCTTTGCATCGGCATCTGCGCCGAGATAGGCGTGCCATCGGTCGCGCCCGGCAGGTAGTTCACATCACTGACCTGAACCACCATCTGGCTGACGCCCTGGCAGTTCTCCTGCGCCAGCGCGGGCAGACAGCAGAGTGTCGCCAGGCTGAGCAGCAGCCCTTTCATTACACACGATAGAGATTTCATCATAAATTCCTGTGGGTTACTGACAGCGGGCGGCGATCATTCTGACCGGATTAACTGACGAGGCAGCGGGCAGGCGGAACGGGGCGCGACAGCTTTTCTGTTCACCCTCTTCCTGCCACTTCACTACCACCACGCCCTCTGCCGGCACGCCGCTCAGGTAGAGTTCACCGTTTTCGGCCACAATGCCGCTGGTGTTGCTGTCACCGCTCTGCGCAGCGATCTGCGCGGCGGCGCCAAACGGCGGAAACGCACCCTGATAGCTCAGGGTAAAGAGCACCCGATTACCGACGTGGGTGGCGTAGTCGGTCATGACAATCGCGCCACGGGTCGGAATCGCCGTCTGTCCATCCAGCTCGACATCGACGTTGTCGGGCAGGGTGTCGGTGGCCAGTTCAATGTTATTTTCATGGTAGGGCGACAGCGAAGGCACAATGGCATAGCCCCGGCTGTCAGTGACCACCTTGCTGTTGCTCTGGATGCCGACATTGGCGGCGCCTGGCACCCGGACAATGGCAAAGGTATCGCCCAGCGGCTGACTCAGCGTAATACCGTGGGCGTGCGCCACAATGCCGCCCGCCAGACCGTAGTTAAACTGGCTGCTGTGGCGGTCGTGACTGACGCCGACGTTGACGCTGCCCTGGCTGCCGCGATAGTCCAGTGAACCATTGCTGTTGAGGTTTTTGCCCTGGCTGTCATGACCCTGTTGCAGGCTGTAGTGCAGATTATTATCTTCCAGCGCACTGCCTGACAGACTTACCTGCTGCGAGACATCGCCGCTGTGACCGGCGTTCATGCTGTAGCTGACAGAGCTGTCTGGCAGCAGGGCGTTGAGCGGGATCGAGATATTGAAGGAGACCGCGCGATCGGCTTTACTGGCGCTGCTGGAGTCGGTGTAAAAATAGCCGACACCCCAGGTGATCCCTTTGACGCTGCTGTAAAAGCCCAGGTGCAGGGTGCGATCCTCGCGGTTCGAACGCCAGTAGCGTTGCACATAGGCGGAGGCGCTGAGGCTGCCATAATCGCCGATCCCCTGGGCGAATGAGATCTCTGAACGGCTGCGTTTGTTGGTGACGTCGCTGGCTATGGCGGTCATCGCGTTGGCTTCACTGAAGGTATAGAAACCACTGGAGGAGTAGCGATAGCTCGCCATGCTGAAAGTGGTATTGGTGGAGGCGAAATTCTTCTGGTACTGGGCGCGCACTGAGTGACCACTGCGGCTTCCCCCCTGCGGCAGCACGGTTTTTGCCAGGGTGACATCGCCGCCCAGCGAACCCAGGTCGCCCAGACTTTTACCGATGCCGACGGCGAAAGCGTGGTAGTTCTGCGCCAGCTGCACCCCACCCAGGGCGGTGAAATCCCGCGGCAGGCCATAAAACAGCATCGACTGGACAAATTCCGGCGAGCGCGGGGTGTTTTCGCTGGCGTAGTGATAGCGACCGGCGCTGAGGCTGTACTTCAGGTGCCCCTGACGCAGCATAAAAGGCACCGCGGCGTAAGGCTGAGTAAAGCTGCGCACCGAACCATCACTCTCTTTGATAGTGACTTCCAGGTCGCCGCTCTGGGCGGTGGGATAGAGATCTTTGATCTCAAACGCACCGGGCGCGACCACGGTTTCATAGATCACATAACCATGCTGGCTTACGGTAACGCGCGCGTTGCTGTGGGCGATACCGTGGATCACCGGTGCAAAGCCGCGCTGACTCTCAGGCAGCATGGTTTCATCAGAGTTCAGCTGGAGGCCGCGAAACTGCACGCTGTCAAACACATCCCCGGAGGTGTAGGTATCCCCCATGCGAAACTGGCTTTTCAGCGCCTTCAGGTCCCGCTCTAAATAGGTGGTCTGTGACTGCCAGTGGCTGATCAGATCGTAGCGCCAGCTAGCACTGTTGCGCAGCCGCCAGGCACCGAGATTGGCTCCGCTGTGCAGACTCAGCAGCGTGGTACTCCAGCGGTCACTGTCACTGCGGGTCTGGGTGCCGGTCAGGTTGTAGTTCACAAAAGCGGCCGCGACCCCTTCATCCCAGCGGGCGGGATCAACATAATTGCGATCTTTCAGGGTCAGGGCGATCTGCGGAATCGAGATATTCAGCTGCTGCTGGGCAAAATCAAAGTCGGTGGAGGCATCCGGGATGTAATCGCCGATTTCACCAATCGCCTCATCCTGATGCAGATGGGCAAAAGCGGCGAAGGCCTGCACGTTTACGCCTAACGCAGCCAGCTGAGCCACGGTGAGCTGGGGGATCAGCCCCGCTTTGCCCGCGACAAAGGTAATATCGCGGCTATCAACCACCTGATTGTTCAGCAGCAGGGTCACATGATAGCTGCCGGGCTGCTGTCCGCCCTCACGAGCAAAATAGTGCAGATCGGCCGCGTTGTGCTGGTCGGAAGAAAATTCCAGCGCCGCCGGATTAAAATAGTCATCCGCACGCGCCACTCTCAACGGACATAAGATCAGCAGCGCCAGACCGGGTACTCCTGCCAGCCAGGGAAAGAGATAGAACGGCTTTATCTCCCTTGTTTTTCCTGTCTGAGAGTAGTGAGTCACTTTCACGTTTAATGCCCCGGCAACCAGCTAAAAATCGAGAATCAAATGACGAAAACCGAACTATCCGCGCGTTTTTTCTTTGGTCACGCCGCCGTAGTCGGTAATGGCTGACCAGCTCACCGCCCCTGTCTGCGCGACGTTCCAGTGACGATCTTCGCCAGGCGCGATCATGCCTGGGTCATTGATGGGGTGATGATTCACGCTGAGCGAGTAAAAGGAGACAAAGTAAGGCGTTGGGTTGTGTCCCACCAGCTGATTGCCTTCGTGGTGGAAGGTGATCTGCTGCCAGGCGTCAGCCGGATTTCCCGCTAATCCTTTAGGGCGATAAAAAAGCTTAAATTTTGATTTGATATTGACCTGAAGCTGATTATTTTTATCACGTGGCGTGGGTGAGATAGATTTTACGTTGAGCCAGAATACCGATTCCCGATCTTCAGGCAGCGCCATACCGAGATAATTAATTCTTAGCTGGCTCTCTTTTCCCGCGTCCAGCCGGAACAGCGGAGGCGTGACAATAAACGGCACGCGGGCATGATTATTCTGGTCGAAATTCTCTATCCATGACTCCACCAGATAGGGAATATTTTTATCCTGATTGGTCACAGAGAGTGAGGCTTCCTTTTTCCCTTCGACGAAAATAATCCGTGTGCCACCCATGACAATACCGGCATGGGCAGTGACGCTCAGCATCGCGGCTGAGAGGAGTGAAATAAGTCTTATTACCCTGAACATAGTGAGTTACGCTATTGATGTTTCGAAAATAAAAGCAGGGTTGCCCCTGCTATGAATCAGTTATAAACCATCACAAAGTTAGAAACTGCATTTGCGGCACCGGTAGTAATCGCTGCGCCATCACTTTTATAGGCGGCGTAGAAATTCAGATCCGCAATGCCGCCGTTGTCCGTATCAGTCACTTTCACCGCTTCGGAGATGGAACCGATAGCCACCTGGGTGCTGCGGTCAGCTTCGTAGAGCTTGATCCCTACGCCGGTTGCGCCACCGCTGTCCACTTTCAGCAGGGTGCTGTCGCCTGCATCTTTATCGCCATCGAATAGTACCGCCACGTTGCTAACGGATTCAGGGCAATCCGAAACGGAAATGGTGAACGGCGTTTCGGTGGTTTCAGTGCGGCTTTCAAAATAAGATTTCGCCCACTTTCCTAAATCCACGCTCTGAGTCTTACTGGCTTCAGAGACGTTGCAGGAAACATCCGTAATTGAACCGGTGAATTTTATTTCGCCACCTGCACCCTGCGTTCCCGCTGTTGAGCCTGGGTTTGTATCCATTGGTGAAGCACCGTCAACAGCCGTGGCGAAGGCGCTTCCTGAAGCCATAAGCCCCGCCAGCGCGACTGGCAGAATATGTTTTTTGATATTCATTAACTCTGTCTCTTTTCAATGCATGCAGTGTGGCTGAAATTAACCACCTGATAGGTAGAACGACATTTAAGAAATGCGGCAATATAACAACCCAGGGCTGTTATCGAGGCTGCATATTATTACCTGCTTCATATATAGAAGTTAAACGAGATGGCGCATTATTAATTCACTGAGCGTTATTGTTAGTTATTTTGTCGTGAATCAACGGTGTGACGGGGTCTGACCCTGCAAAAAAAAGGCCAGTGGTTTACCAGGCGTTTACTTTTAACTTAAGCAAACAATATATTCACACATTGAATATTATCATTCCCAAAATAGAATATACTTTTCTTGCAGGTAAAAAATAAGAAGAGACAGGCGGCTTTATTAAAGAAGTTTCGCGGTTGCAGCCAGATGCAGGGTGAAAAATTAACGCGGCAATCCCCGTTTCGCGGACGGCGTTAAGGCTGGCACGCAATGTATCTCTGTTTATAGCTGGTCGAAGCTCAGCGGAGTGCGAAAGGCGTGACGCGCCGCGGTCATCAACTGACTGGCAGTGACGGTCGGGGGCAGACGCATCAGGATTTTGCTTGCCTGCCAGTAACAGAGCAGCATCACCTCATCCTCCTCCTTTTCAGCCAATTCGCGCAGCCGGGCGCGTAGCGATAACACGTTAATGGTCTGCTGTTCATCCAGCATGTCAGAAATCGTCTGGTTAATAATCTGATGGAGAGTTTTCCAGGTGAGATCTGTATACAAAATTAACCTCTTTTAACGCTTATCGGCTCCGGGCTGATCACCAGCAGAGTAAAGGCAAAATGGCTTCAGCCTGATGAAAAATAAATCTGCTGATAACTATAGCGGCTTCTTTATCCTTCTGCCGGACCACCTGTTAAGAATCTTAAAGCCGTTGAGTTTAGCCAGATCTGGCCCTGCCTGTCGCCTGTTATAGGAGGAAAGAGAGACTGATTGCTGATTTTTATACCAATAACAACCGGTTATTCGCTGACTGCGGTGCTGAAGCGAAGCGGGGTTAACCGGCCAGCCGTTCCGCTCCGCGCAGCCTGTGAAGGCTATCTATTCTCGCGTGGCCCTGAAACAGTGAATGACTTTTAAAAACCTGACTGGTGCGATTCGGTGCGCGCTTTTCATAAAACAGTCGCAGCCCCGGCCGCCTCACACCAGAACCCCTGCCCCCCGGCTGGCCATATTTCGCAATGATTTCCCGCTTGCCCGCACCCGCGAGAGTTTCGATAATCGCTATCTACTCTTTTATATAACGAGAATAATTATGCGTAAATTTCAATTTGCAGCACTGGCGCTGGGATTAGGCGTCACCATTTCGGCGCTGGCTGGCAGCGATATTCATGTCACCTACGCCGGGTCTATGGGCAAAGTGATGGACGAGGGTCTCGGTCCGGCATTTGCCCGTCAGCAGGGCGGCAATTATCAGGGACAGGGCCAGGGTGCCTACGGTATGGCCCGGCTGCTGGCCAGCAAAAAGCTGACGGCGGATGTCTTTGTGTCAATCACGCCTGGCCCGATGCATATTCTTAAGCAGGCGGGTTTGATCGACCGTGCCGTTCCGGTCGCCAGCACCAGTATGGTCATTGCCTATAATCCCAAAGGTCGATATGCCGCCCGGTTTGCCGCGGCTGACACCCACGACAGCGGCTGGCTGGACCTGCTGGCAACGCCCGGCCTGAAGTTTGGCCGCACCGATCCCGCCAATGACCCGAAAGGCCAGAATATTGTCTTTACCCTGCTGCTGGCTGAGAAGTATTACCACCGGCCAGGCATCGCCGATCAGATTATGGGTGGCGTGCAGAATCCGGCTCAGGTGAATCTGGAGGGCGGTCTGCTGACGCGACTGGAGAGTGGGCAGATCGACGCCGCCGCCGGTTATGAAAGCGAAGTGCGCTCAGCCCATCTGCCCTATCTGACGCTGCCGGACACCATTAATCTCAGCAACCCGGCTGAGTCGAAACAGTGGTATGACACCGTCAGCTTCACCCTCAAAGATAGTCAGGGTCAGGATAAAACCCTGCATAGCCAGCCACTGGTCTACTACGCGGCGGTGCTGAAAAACGCCCCGCACGGTCAGCAAACCGGCCAGGCGTTTATCGATTTTCTGCGCAGCCCGCAGGGAGAACAACAGTTCCAGCAATATGGCTATGCCGCCGCCAGAGGGGATGATCTGGTGCCATGAAACGCCAGTCCGCTCTCGCGATGTGGCTGTCGCAGCCCGCGCTGCTGATGCTGGCGATCCCTTTTATTACGCTGATCGGCCTGACCCACTGGCGTCATTTTCAGCTGGCCTGGGGCGACAGTCACGCGATTGTCACCTCGCTGGGACTGGGCGCGGTCTCGCTGCTGCTGGTGATCGTAAGCGGCCTGCCGCTGGCCTGGTGGCTGTCACAGGCGCACGGCAAAGCCTGCCTGATAGCTGAGACGCTGGTGCTGATCCCGCTCCTGACACCGCCGCTGGCGATGGGGATTCTGCTGGTCAGCGCCTGGGGACCCTACAGCCCGGCGGGCTCGCTGCTGGCGCGGGTGGGTATTGCGCTGGTTAATAATCCCGCCGCGTTTGTGCTGGCGCAGTGGTATGGCGCACTGCCCTATTTTGTTATGGCCGCACGATCGGCTTTTGCCGGGGTGCCGGTGACGATTCTGGAGGCGGGACAGACACTGGGCGCGTCACCCTGGCAGCGTTTCTGGCGTCTGGCCCTGCCGCTGGCCGCGCCCGGTTTAGCGACCGCAGTGGCGCTGGCCTGGGTTCGGGCGATTGGCGAATTCGGTATCGTGATGATTTTTGCCTATTTTCCGCAGGGGATGCCGGTTAAGCTGTACAACAATTTGCAGAACGACGGGGTGGATGCGGTCTATATCCTGCTGTGGTTGCTGCTGCTGTTTACCTTACCGCTGCCGCTGGGCTGTCTGGCGCTGACCCGACGCTACGCCCGGCATAAGCACGCCATTCACTGAGGAGATGCTGATGGCCATGACGCTGGAACAATTACAGGAAAAATATCCCGGCGCGCCCGCCGATGCCTTTGGCGACTCCCCTGAGTTAGCTAACCAGCTTGCCACGCTGATCATTGCGGGTAAGAAAGTCGCCAGCTGTGGCGCGCTGCACAGCTGGCAGGCGCAGGAAACCCGACCTGAACCGGGCGGATACAGCATTATCCTGAACGGTCAACAGCAGCCGGTCTGCGTGATCCGCACCACGGGTCTCTTCCTGACACGCTTTGACCGCGTGACGCCAGAGATGGCGATGCTGGAGGGCGAAGGCGATCTCAGCCTCGACTACTGGCAGCAGGAGCATCAGCGCTTTTTTCAGAGCGCCGGTTATTTCCACACTGAAATGGAGCTGGTGTTCGAGACCTTTCAGCTCGTGGAGGTGGTGTAAAGCGACCGCTGCGCTGGCTAAAGGGTGTTGGCGGCCATCAGCGCCAGCCGCGTAATTCCCCGGCCAGCCAGCTTCTCCGCCGCCTGCGCCGCACGCATCCCGCTGGCGCAGACCAGCACAATGCGCCGATCGGTCGGGGCCTGCCATGCCGCAATCTGCGGCGGCAGGATCCGCTCCACCCGCTCGGCCACGCTCTCCGGTGCCTCTTCCGGCGAGCGCAGCTCCACAATGCAATCCTCAGCGGTGAGCATCGCCCGATCGATAAAGGGAATGGCCGGCTCTTCCGGTTCAGGTGCGTCATCGAAACGGAACTGACGCAGATGCCAGTCAACAAAATCGCAGTGGATCATGCAACCAAGCGGCGACGGCGTCAGTTGCAGTAACTGACTCAGCGCCATCTGCGCCTGCATCGCCCCCAGCGTCGCCACGGCCGGTCCCATGACTCCGGCGGTGTTGCAGTTTCCCGCCGCCGCGGGCAGCTGTGGAAACAGTGCGCGATAGCCCGGCGCACCGCCGCAGAAGCCCCCCACATAGCCCTTTCGCCCCAGCACCGAGGCGCAGATCAGCGGCAGTCCACGCGGATAGCACTCGTCAGAGAGCTGATAGGTAATGGCGAAGTTATCGGCGGCATCCACCACCAGATCGATGCCCGCGAGCGCGTCGGGCAGTTGGCTGGCGCTCAGCCGGTGTGGATGCGCCTCAACCACGCATTCCGGGTTGCGTTGCGCCAGCGCACGTTGCGCGCAGAGCGCTTTCGGCTGACCCACGTCATCAACGCCAAACAGGGTTTGCCGATGGAGATTGTGCAGTTCAACCGAATCGCCATCGTAAAGACGGATAAAGCCGACGCCAGCCCCGGCCAGCAGCGGCAGTAGCGTGGCGCTCAGACCGCCCGCTCCCACCACCAGCACCCGCGACCGGCTCAGGCGCTGCTGTCCCGCTTCACCAATCTCCGGCAACATCGTTTGTCGCTGATAACGTGTCATCACCACTCCTTAACTGAACTCTGCCAGACCAAAAATCGGGGTGGAGGCGAATGCCATCTCACGCTGCTCCATCAGCCCCGCCTGAAACGCCTCGTGCCCGGCGTGGATAGCACCGGCAAAGGCACCGGCCATCCGCACCGGATCGCGGGCTTTCGCCACGGCGGTGTTAAGCAGCACGCCATCAAAGCCCATCTCCATCGCCTGCGCCGCCTGACACGGCGCGCCGATACCGGCATCGATAATCAGCGGCACATCTTTGAACCAGGCCCGCATCGCCCGCAGCCCCTCGATGTTGCGTAATCCCTGGCCGGAGCCGATCGGCGCGCCCCACGGCATCAGCACTTCGCAGCCCGCCTCCAGTAATTTCTCGCCGACAATCAGATCTTCCGTGGTGTAGGGAAACACCTGGAATCCGTCGGCGCAGAGGATGCGGGCGGCTTCGACCAGCGCAAAAGGATCGGGTTGCAGCGTGTCGGCATGGCCGATCACCTCCAGCTTGATCCAGGGCGTATCGAACAGTTCACGCGCCATCTGCGCCGTGGTAACCGCCTCTTTCACCGTGTGACAGCCAGCGGTATTGGGCAGGATTCGCGTGTTGAGCTGTTGCAGCAGGTTGCGGAAAGCGCCGCCGTCGCTGCCTTCCCGCCGCAGGCTGACGGTAATAATCTCCGCGCCTGAGCGCGCTATCGCCTGTTGCAGGATCTCCGGCGAAGGGTAGCCAGCGGTGCCAAGCAGGAAGCGGGATGTCGGGGCAAACTGATAGAACATGGTTAACCTCCCTGCATCGGTGACAGAATTTCAAGCTGGTTGCCCGCCGCAAGTTTCTGGCTGGCATAACGGCTGCGCGGCACAAACTCACCGTTCAGCGCGGTGGCGACCGTGCGGGGATCGATCTGCTGCTCCTGCATCAGCTCCGCCAGCGTGCTGGCTCCGGTTTCGATGGCGCGGCCATTGAGTTCAACTTGCATGATTACCCTCCTGAGTCAGTTGCTGCATTAATTTTTCGGCCATGATCGGTGCCAGCAAAAAGCCGTGGCGATAGAGACCATTCAGTGAAAAACGGCCCTCTTCATAGCGCACTTCTGGCAGATTGTGGTGATAGGCGGGACGCAGACCGGTGCCACTCTCCACGATTCGCGCTTCGGCCAGCGCCGGGTGCAGCGTATACGCCGCGCTGAGCAGCTCCATCATCGCCCTGGCGCTGATCGCGCTGCTGTCATGGCTCTCAACCATGGTAGCGCCCAGCATAAAGTGCCCGTCCGCACGCGGCACCAGGTAGCAGGGAAAGCGCGGATGCAGCAGCCGGACCGGACGGGAAAAGTGGATTTCGGGGGTATGCAGGATCAGCATCTCACCGCGCACCGCCCGCAGGGCGGGCTGTTGCTGAGCGGCGTGAATGCCGCGACAGTCGATAATCTGCCCGCTGGGTTGACCGCTGTGGATCGCCACCTCCGCCTGTTGCAGCTTATCGCGCAGTTGCTGCATGGCATGGCGCGGATCGAGATGCGCCTCAGCAGCGAAAAACAGGCCACGGGCAAAGCGGTTTTCCAGCTCCGGCTCAATCTCAGCGGGTGCAACCCACTGATGCTGCTGCGTCATGCTGGCGAAGCGCGTCAGTTCCCGGCTGTCGCGAGGTGGTGCCACCACCAGCGTGCCGTGCTGCACCACGCCCTCGACGCGCCTGGCCCACCAGCCTGCGGCATGCTGTCCCCATTCAATCACCTGCGGCGGCGCACTCTCCGCTTCACACCAGGGGGCGAGCATCCCTCCGGCCCAGTGGGAGGCCGCGCGACAGTCGGGGCGGGTCACGATCTCGACAGTTTCTCCGCGTTCCGCCAGCAGCGTAGCGACACAGAGCCCGGCAACGCCGCTGCCGAGTACCGACCAACGGCTCATGATGTCCACCGGACGGGAGATGCATAATTCAGGGAGTTGTGGGTCATAGCGGCCTCGTCATAACGATGCGAAGACCCGTGATACCAGAAGGGAAAAGGCGAGAGCGAGGTGAACGCGCCCTTGCGGCAAGTATCAGAAACAGCGATACCCGTCTTCCTACGCCAGTATCAACTGGGTCAGGTTCTAAGGGTCGCTAAGCCGCGCGGTGCGCTATTAGCCTCTCAGTCTCTCCGGCGAGACTCCCCTGACGGCTTTAGTTGTAAGTGAAGTGAGGAGCTTCGTCAAGCCTGGAGCTCTTGCAGCGCCTGGGCCACTGCCGCGGTGATTGCGTTAATACGCTGCTCATTACGGCGGTAGTAGGTCCACTTGCCCACTTTGCTGGCCTCAACCAGCCCGGCGCTGTGCAGCGCCTTCAGACAGAGCGAGGTGGCGGGCTGCGAGAGGCCCGCCTTATCCTGAATGAGACTGGCACAGACGCCATACTGATCGAAGGGAAAGAGCTGAGAATAGCCCGCAAACGCTTCTTCAGGATTTTTCAGCCACTTAAGCACGGCCACCCGGGTAGGGTTGGCGAGTAACTTAAGGGCATTTTCCGGTGACATGCCGCCTCACAAAATATCAGGATGAGTAAAAAGGATAGTCAGTATATCCTTTCTCATCACCGCCATACAGGGAGCTGTGATCCACCGCATTGAGCGGATGGCCCGCTCTCAGCCGTTCCGGCAGATCGGGATTGGCGATAAAGGTGCGGCCAAAGCCCGCCAGATCGCCCCACCCTTTTTCCAGCATGCGTTGCGCTTTTTCCTGGGTATAACGGCCAGAATAGATGATCGGTGAGCGGAAGGTTTCCCGCAGCGCCGCGCGGAAACTCTCCGGCATCTCAGGGCTGTTATCCCAGTCCGCTTCCGCGATGGAGAGATACCCCACCTCCAGCTCATTCAGCAGCTGTGCGGCGCCGATGTAGGTCGCGTGCGGATCGCTTTCGACCAGTCCCAGATAGACGCGCTCCTCATCCGTGCTGGAAAACAGCGGCGCAAACCGGACGCCGACGCGGTGGCTGCCAAACACCGAACTGACCGCTTCCGTCACTTCGCGCAGGAAACGCAGGCGATTTTCAGGCGAGCCGCCATATTCATCGCTGCGGAAATTGGTGTGCTCAGAGATAAACTGATTGATCAGATACCCGTTGGCGGAATGTAGCTCGACGCCGTCGAAACCCGCCCTTTTGGCGTTTTCCGCCGCGCGTCGGTAGAGTCCGACCACCTCTTTCACTTCGGCCGTGGTAAGTTCACGCGGTTCACTGGGTGCGGTTAAGATCCCGGCGGCGGGCCCGGTTTCAATAAAGACCCTGACCTGGGTCGCGGCCACGGCTGAGGGGGCAACCGGCGGCTGTTTGCCTGGCTGAAGTTCAGTATGTGAGACCCGGCCAACGTGCCAAAGCTGGCAGAAGATCGTGCCGCCCTGCTCATGAACGGCGTCAGTGACCCGCTTCCAGCCAGCCACCTGTTCTTCGCTGTGAATACCCGGTGTCCAGGCATAGCCCTGGCCGCGCGGTTCAATCTGGGTGCCTTCCGTAATCATCAGCCCCGCGCCGGCGCGCTGACGGTAATATTCCACCATCCTGTCGCCGGGAATATTTCCCGGCTGCTCGCTGCGACAGCGGGTCAGCGGCGGCAGTACGATACGGTTACGAAGCGTTAAATCACCCAGCGTCAGAGGGGAGAAAAGAGACGGCATAACGAAAATCCTCAATGAAACAAAGAGGCGTCATTATATTTACACATTTAAATTTGTAAATATGTAATCTGTGCTGGATGGCAGCGTAATCACTCCCGCTATGGCTGGACGGCTGACTCGAAAAACTGATAGGAACTCTCGCGTCGTGCTTTCGCCTGATACATGGCGACATCGGCCTGGTCCAGCAGCAGCCTGGCCGGGGTCGTTCCGAACCGGGCGAGGCTGATACCGATTGAGGCGCCAATCGCGATTTCCATGCTGTTAATCACCAGGGGTTCTTTCAGCGTGTCGATGATGCGCTGCGCGATCGCCGATGCCGCGTCACGATTATCGCACTTCGCAGCAACCACAAACTCATCGCCGCCCAGACGTGCCACTGAATCGCCCGGTCGCATAGCGCGCTGGAGTCGCTCGCTGATCAGTTGCAGCAGCGCATCGCCGGTGGCGTGCCCCATCGAATCATTCACCGCCTTGAATCCATTCAGATCGATAAACAGCACGGTGGTATAAGCGCGATCGTCCTCCTGCGCCAGCATGGCGTTTACCTGGTCGTTAATCCAGGCGCGATTATGCAGGCCGGTTAAGGTGTCACGGGTGGCGAGGGTTTCAAGCCTGCGCATCCGCTCTTTGTCGCGCGTGATGTCGCGTGACACCAGCACCGCCCCGATGTTCTGGCCGGTGGAAGGGTCGGTGACGCCGCAGGCTTTGGTGCCCAGCGTAAGATAGTGGCCGTCGCGATGCAGTTTACGTACCTCAACCACGTCCGGCAGCGCGCCGCCACTGAAGAGATGTTCCAGCGCTTCGGTGGCGGATGCCCGGTCGTCAGGATGCAAAAAATCCACTACCCGTTTGCCTACCACTTCCGCGGCTGACCAGCCAATCATTTGGCAATAAGAGGGCGAGATGGCAACGTAGCGGCCCTGATTATCGCAATGGGCGATCAGGTCAGTGCTGTTTTCAATCAGCAGGCGGTATTCTGCCGCCGTGCGCAGCGCATCTTCCAGCGCCTTACGCTGCCCGGAAATATCCAGAATGAAGCCGTTATATTGCTGGCAGGCACTCCCCGGCGGGCTCTCCGGCAGCCCGGAAACCAGCACACGTCGCGTCGTCCCGTCCAGACAGTGGATCGGCACTTCAATATGAAAAGGCGTCACGCCTTCCAGCGCCGCCGTGAGTTGCAGCGCGATCAGTGCATCATCGTCAGCCTGAGCGAACCTCAGCCACGCACGCAGCGAGACCCCCTTCAGGGCGGGTATCAGCCCCGCCGGGCTTTCGTGGCTGGCGACACATATGCCCTGTGCGTCTGTGGACCAAACGGCGGAAAAAGTAGGTTTGATCACAATGCTCATAGTGGTCGGTTCCGTGGTGTGCTGACGAGGCTAAATGGCCTGATGCGGGTGGTTAACTATCTCCAGGGTGATTCACCTCTGAACCGGATAAGGATTCGGCGGGGAATTCCATTCCACAACTCCTGATGACAGGTGCTGAATGTTGCTGTCGTCCTGGGGCAGCCGCCTCCCTGGGGAGATAACGCAGGCGAAAATCGGCGGGAAGCGGGCAGAGTTAACATTCAGGATAGTCACTCTTTCTCCTTATTTATCGGCCGATCGACACAGATTCTTTAATTAACCGGCTTTTTCGCGTCGCGCTCTGGCTGGCAGTGGCCGCATTGCTGCGGAGACTGACCAGCCCGTCCCCTTCGCGCTATGCCCCATGATGATGAGTCGCATAAATTCAGCTTAAGTGCCTGCCCCGCCGGCACCTGACGCCAGGCAGCGCTAACGGGCGAATGAAGTCAGCTAATACAATCTGAACCCAGATATCCTGTTCAGAAAGCCGCTTTGTGAAGCCGATCAAAAACTCATCAGAACATCTTTTCCGCTTAACTATTTCTTAAGATTAATCCTATAACCTCGCCCCTGTATCAACCCATATCGGGTTTCCCGGAGCCTAACCCCATGCAAATCAAGACCACTGATTCTTCTACCCTGAGTAAAGTTCCTGCCGTGACTGCGGCGTTCTGGCTGACCAAGATCGCCGCCACCACCCTGGGTGAAACCGGCGGTGATGCCGTGACCATGTCGATGAATCTGGGGTATCTCACCGGAACGCTGATTTTCGCCCTCATCTTCCTGGTCGCGGTGGTGGCGCAGATTAAAAGTCAGAATTTCAACAAATGGCTCTACTGGCTGACCGTAGTGGCGACCACTACCGTCGGCACCACGCTGGCCGATTTTGCCGATCGCTCGCTGGGAATAGGGTATCCGGGCGGGGTGATGCTGCTGAGTACCCTGCTGGTCCTGTCTCTGTTTATCTGGCACATCACCTGCGGCACCATCGCCGTCACGTCGGTTAACAACGAAGTGTCAGAAAGTTTTTACTGGGTAACCATTATGTTTTCCCAGACGCTGGGTACGGCGCTGGGTGACTGGACCGCGGACAGCGAAGGCCTGGGCTATGCCGGTGGGATCCTGCTGTTTGTTGGGGTGCTGACAATGATCTGGGCCGCCAGTCGCTTTACCTCGCTTTCACGTACGGCACTGTTCTGGGCGGCGTTTATTCTGACCCGTCCGCTGGGTGCGGTGGTCGGCGACTTCCTCGATAAACCGATTGCAGATGGCGGAATGGCACTGAGCCGTTACAGCGCCTCGCTGGTACTGGCGCTGATCATCATCGCCTTTCTCTGGCTGTTGCCCCAGCGCCCGGCCGCGAAAGTGGCGGCGACCCAATAAAAAATACGCTTCACTCTTTTTTAGCCACACCAGGGAACAAAACAACAAGGCCGCCCATGATGGGCGGCCTTTTCAGTGCGTGTCAGAAGATGCCTGGCAGCCGGTGAAATCACCGCGCCGCCTTCGCTTACTGACCCAGAATTTCCCGGCGCACAATCCCGGCGCCAGCGCTTAACGCATGCAGTTTGCCATTGGCAACCTGGCGGGAAAGAGGAACCATGCCGCAGTTGGTTGAAGGATAGAGTTTGTCAGCATCGACAAACTGCAATGCCTTGCGCAGCGTGCTGGCGACCTCTTCCGGTGTCTCGATAGTGTTGGTGGCCACATCGATCGCGCCCACCATCACTTTCTTGCCGCGAATCAGCTCGATCAGATCCATCGGGACGCGGGAGTTCTGACACTCCAGTGAGATAATATCGATAGCTGAGCGTTGCAGCCGTGGAAAGACTTCTTCATATTGCCGCCATTCGGTGCCCAGCGTCTTTTTCCAGTCGGTATTCGCTTTAATGCCGTAGCCGTAGCAGATATGGACCGCCGTTTCACACTTCAGCCCTTCCACGGCGCGTTCTAATGCGGCGATACCCCAGTCGTTCACCTCATCAAAGAAGACGTTAAACGCCGGTTCGTCAAACTGAATAATATCAACACCGGCAGCCTCTAACTCTTTGGCTTCCTGATTAAGAATTTTGGCAAATTCCCAGGCCAGCTTTTCGCGACTTTTGTAGTGGTTGTCATACAGCGTGTCGATCATCGTCATCGGGCCAGGCAGCGCCCACTTGATCGGTTGATCGGTCTGCTGACGCAAAAAGCGGGCATCGTCAACGAAAACCGGCTTCTGGCGGCTCACCTCGCCGGTCACGGTGGGGACGCTGGCATCATAGCGATTACGAATTCTCACCACCTGACGGTTTTCAAAATCGACGCCGCTGAGGTGCTCAATAAAGGTGGTGACAAAGTGCTGACGGGTCTGCTCACCGTCGCTGACAATATCGATACCGGCCCGCAGCTGATCGTCGAGGCAGAGGCGCAGCGCATCTTTTTTGCCGTCCGCTAATTCCTGATCCTGTAATTTCCACGGCGACCAGAGCACTTCTGGCTGCGCAATCCACGAAGGTTTTGGCAGACTGCCCGCCGTCGAGGTAGGTAATAATTTTTTCATAGCAGGTGACCTTTATTTTCGTTAATCAAAGAACGGATTCAGCGGACCATTGTGCAAGAAGAGTCTGATAAGGCTTAATAAAATACTCTTCAGTAAATTTCCCCTGCTCAACCGCCAGGCGGCTACGTTCTTCGCGATCGTAAACAATTTGCGTTAATGAATAATCCCGATGATTCAGGGTCGGCTGATAGCAGTGACCCGCGGCGGAATTAGCATTATAAATTTCAGGCCGGTAGATCTTCTGGAACGTCTCCATGGTGCTGATGGTGCCGATCAGTTCCAGAGGGGTGTAATCATTCAGCAGATCACCGTGGAAGTAGAACGCCAGCGGCGCAACGCTGCCAGCCGGCATAAAGAAGCGCACCTGTAGCCCCATCTTGCCGAAATAGTAATCGGTCAGTGACGGCTCATCCTGCTGATACTCCACCCCCAGCACCGGATGGTGATTGGCGGTGCGCAGATAGGTGTTTTTACTGGAAACGCTCAGGCAGATAACCGGCGATTTCTGGAAATTTTCTTTGTAGGCGGCTGAGCTGACAAAACTTTTGAAGATGTTGCCGTGCAGAACACCAAAATTCTCTGGCGTGCTGAAGTGGCTCTTGCCTTTATTGTGCTCCGCCAGCACCACGCTGAAATCATAATCACGCACGTAAGAAGAGAAGTTATTACCGACAATGCCGTCAACCCGCGTCTGGGTTTTATGATCAACGATAGTGGTTTTTAAGATTTCAATGGCCGGAAAGGTTTCGCCCTGCCCTTGCGCATCAAGATTCACTTCAGCAGAAATAATTTCAAGTTCAACAGCGTAACGATCGCCTTTCGGGTTATCCCACTGTGCCAGCGCGTTAAAACGATTGTTAATCATCGCCAGCGCATTGCGCAGGTTTTCCTGGCGCTTCTCGCCACGCGCTAAGTTAGCGAAGTTCGTGGTCGCGCGGGTGCTTTTCGCGGGATTGTAGTTTTCGTCGAAAGTAATGCGCTTAAGCGTAAAGGGAAAGTCGTTAATCATCGCCGTCTGTTTCCTGATAGTTAATATGAAGTTTATTCTTGCTCTCCAGGGCTTCTCACATCCGCCTTTTCATTCACAAGCCTTCATATTCTTTAATGTTATTAACAATTCATACTTTATGCCTGACTCTCCGGGTGAAAAAAAGTGATTTAATTTCACCGAACTTGAACTTTCTTCATGTTGGTGCGGGATGACAGCTGCTTTTCTCATGGCCGGGATGGGGCATTTCACTGGCCAGCAATGACCGATGTGGCAAAAGCGGGAGCCCAGGGTGCAGCGGGCGGGCATAACGGGACAGGCAAACGCTGCCTCTCCCGTTCCGGGTGAGCGGCTAAAGGCTCAGGGCATGATGCGGCGTAAGGTGGTATCCCGCAGGAAATAGTGGTGGAAGAGGGCAGCCAGCGCGTGCAGGCCAATCAGCCAGTAGCCCAGCGGGGCCAGCGTTTCATGCAGATTAATCAGCATTGAGGCGGTAGCGGGATCGGGCGTCGCCGCCACCGGCATATTCAGCCCGAACAGTGACCACTCTTTAGCGCGCAGATAACGTGAGGTCAGGCCCAGCGCCGGTAAAACGATGAACAGCGCATAAAGCAGGGTGTGTACCAGATGGGACAACCCCGTCTGCCAGCGCGCCAGCGGCGGCGTAACCGGAGGCGTGGTTTTACGGCTGCGCAGATAGAGGCGGGCCAGCATAATAATCATGACGCTAAAGCCGGCGGAAAAATGGGTAATCATCATCGCGTTTCGCTGCCATGTCCCCTTCTCCGCCAGCCCGCGCAGTTCAATGGTAGCGTAAGCGATAATCAGCAGCAGCACCGTCAGCCAGTGAAAGAAAATCTGTGAGCGTGCATATTTGTTCAGCATCCGTCTGGTCCTATCAACAGGTTTTGGCTCATCATAACCGGCAATTCTTAGGCGAAGATTAACTCCCTGCCTCCTTCCGCATTGCACTGGATAATTTCGCGGTCTGTTCAGTTCACTTCCCGACTGGTATAGCACTGGCTATCAAAGTTAGATGTTGCTATATCACCTTGAATTTAAAAGTTTTTATATCGGATGATTTATGGCAGGATAGCGCCCTTCTGAAACTTAGTGCTCCTTCATTCCCGTTGAGGAGCCGCCCGGAAACCTGTTATGAGCTTCTATGCTGTGATCATTCTGGCCTTTGGCATGTCGATGGACGCCTTCGCCGCCGCAATAGGTAAAGGTGCCTCGCTGCATCGCCCACCGATGAAAGAGGTGCTGCGCACCGGTCTGATCTTCGGCGTTATCGAAGCCATTACGCCGCTTATCGGCTGGGGCATCGGGCTGGCGGCCAGCCAGTTCATTATGAACTGGGACCACTGGGTAGCGTTTACGCTGCTGTTCGTGCTGGGTGTTCGGATGATCGTTGAGGGTCTGAGTAAAGAGGCTGAGCAACCGGAAGCGGCACCCCGTCGCCACGGTTTCTGGCTGCTGGTGACCACCGCCATAGCGACCAGCCTTGATGCCATGGCCGTAGGGGTAGGCCTTGCCTTTCTCCAGGTCAATATCGTGGTGACGGCACTGGCGATTGGCGCCGCGACGACGCTGATGGCGGCAAGCGGGATGCTGCTGGGCCGGTTCCTCGGCGCGAAAATCGGCAAATGGGCAGAGATCCTGGGCGGCGTTGTGCTGATTGGTATCGGCAGTTCAATTCTGGTCGAGCATCTGGGTTTACTGAACTAAAGCCGAATTCTTTCGCTTTCGGGCTGACAGATCCCCACAGGGGAATCGATCGCGGGCGCGGTTATGCTGCGCCCCGCTTTTTGCCCTTTCATTCTGCCATCTCTTACCCCACCACTCACTTTTTGCCAGGGATCACCCCATGTTTCTGACGTTGCTTTATACCCTCTTCCCGGTCAGTGCCGCGATCGCCGGTGCCGGGGCGGCACTGTTTCGCCAGCCCGGTGAAAAAACCATGAGCCTGATCCACCATTTTACCGCCGGCGTGATCTTCTGCGCCGCAGCGACCGAAGTGCTGCCCGGCCTGAAACAGCATTCGATGCTGGCTGTGGTCTCGGGCGGCATGACCGGTGTGGCGCTGATGATGCTGATCCAGCACTACGGAGAGAAAGCAGCCAGTAAATCGGGCATGCTGATCGCTATTGGCATCGACATTTTTATCGATGGCCTGGTGCTGGGGATCAGTTTCGCAGCGGGTGCCAGAACCGGCATCATGCTGACGCTGGCCCTCACGCTGGAAATCCTTTTTCTCGGGCTGTCGGTGGTGGACGATCTGAAATCGATGCTGGGCAGCAAGGTTAAGGTGCTTCTGGCGGTGGCGGGTATCGCACTGCTGCTGCCGATAGGGGCGATGCTGGGCACGCCGGTGGCGCATCTGGGCGAGTTCTGGCTGACCTACTTCCTCTCATTTGGCCTGGTCGCGCTGCTTTATCTGGTGACGGAAGAGCTGCTGGTTGAAGCCCACCAGGGCGATCGCGACACCCCGCTGGGCACCGCCATGTTTTTTGCCGGATTTATGATCCTGATGCTGATTGAGGAGGGGATCTGACGCCGGGCCTTCAGGTGTTTAGCGGGAAGATAGCTGTCGCCGCCCGTATCGGCGGCGACAGCCCGTTTTTCGTTAGCCCGCATTGCGCTCGAAGTGGCTGTTGACAAAGGCACGACAGCGTGGCGACACCGGGTCGAGAAACACCTGTTCCGGTGAACCTGACTCTTCAATGATGCCCTGATGCAGAAACACCGCTTTATTCGACACGTCACGGGCAAAGCCCATTTCATGGGTCACGATAATCATGGTACGCCCCTCTTCCGCCAGGCTGCGGATCACCCGCAGCACTTCGCCTACCAGCTCCGGGTCGAGTGCTGAAGTGGGCTCATCGAACAGAATCGCCTTGGGCTGCTGCGCCAGCGCCCTGGCTATCGCCACGCGCTGCTGCTGTCCGCCGGACAGCTGCGACGGCCAGGCATCGCGCTTCGCATAGAGACCCACTTTGTGCAGCAGGGCTTCAGCCTCTTCGAGTGCCTCTTTATGGCTGCGCTTCTGCACATGCACCGGCGCTTCGATGATGTTCTGCATTACCGTTTTATGCGGCCACAGGTTGAAGCTCTGAAACACAAAACCGAGTTGCATTCGCATCAGCTTGATGCGGCGGCGCTGCTCGCGGCTCAGTTTCTCTTCGGCGTTATCCAGCGTCACGCTGACCTCACCTACCGCGATCTCCCCCGCCTGCGGCACTTCAAGAAACGGGATGCAGCGCAGCAGCGTGCTTTTACCCGAACCACTGGCACCAATCAGCGAAATCACATCGCCATCCTGCGCGGTCAGGCTGATGTCGTGCAGCACTTCATGGCCGGCATAACTCTTTCTGAGATGACTCAGCATGATAGTAGGGGCGGTCATGAGCGAGCTCCAAAATAGTAAGGTGATAAGCGTCGTTCCAGCATCGATACCCCTTTGCTGACCAGCATGGTGAGGATCAGATAGATCACCGCCGCGCTCAGGAACACCTCCAGCGCCCGGAAAGTGGAAGAGACAATCGAGTCGGCAATGCCGGTCATCTCCATCAGGCTGATGGTGCTGACCAGCGAGGTCGCTTTAATCATTGAGATGATTTCGTTGCTGTAGGCCGGTAGCGCCTGACGGATGGCAATCGGTAAGGTGATGCGGGTGAAGATCTTGTACGACGACATGCCGGAGACTTTTGCGGCCTCCAGCGACTGCTGACTGACGGCACGCAGCCCGCCGCGCAGGATCTCCGAGGTGTAGGCGGCATCATTGAGGATCAGCGCCAGCAAGCCGCACCAGTAGGGATCACGCAGCAGCGGCCAGAACAGGCTCTCGCGCACCGCCGGTAAGCTGCCCAGTCCGTAATAGACCATGAAGATCTGGATCAGCAGCGGCGTGCCGCGAAACAGCCAGACGTAGAAGCGGCAGAACAGGCTGCCGACGCGCGTCATGCGCAGCAGGTTGAGCAGCAGCGCCAGCACGCCACCCCCCAGCAGCGACAGCAGCGCCAGGTTGACCGTCAGCGGCAGCCCCTTCAGCAGCGCCAGCAGCGTCTGCTGTAAAAAGATCATATCCACGTGGACTCCTTACCCCTTCACGCGCTGTTGACCGCGCATCGCAAATTTTTCCACGTAGCGGAAAACCATATCGGAACAGGTGGTGATAATCAGGTAGATCACCGCCCCCACGCTGTAGAAGAAAAAAGACATCTGGGTGGAGTTGGCCGCGGTTGAGACCTGATTCATGGTTTCCACCAGCCCGGTAACGGAGACCAGCGCCGACTCCTTGATGACCGATTGCCACTGGTTGCCCATGCCTGGCAGCGCGGTGCGTAACGCCTGCGGCACAATGATGCGGCGAAACATCATCAGCCGTCCCATGCCGGTCACGGTTGCCGCCTCCAGCGTGCCGCCCGGAATGGCGTAGAACGCGCCACGAAACACCCCGCTCTGATAGGCCCCGGAAATCAGCCCGATGGCGATCGCCCCGGCGACAAAACCGTTCACATCGAACGGTCCCTGGAAGCCCAGCGCGGTGCCGACGGTGGAGACCACCTGGCGGCCACCAAAGTAGAACAGGTAGATCACCAGCAGCTCCGGTACGCCGCGAAACAGCGTGATGTAGCCCGCGGCCAGCCGCTGCTGCCAGCGCGAACCGGCAATCTGCATCCAGCACAGCACGCTGCCCAGCAACGCCCCCAGCAGCCAGGCGCAGAGCGATACGCTGACGGTGACGGCGGCCGCGTTCAGCAGCACCCCGCCCCAGCCCTCGTCACCAAAGCCAAGCATCTGCCAGTCAATATTCATCAGCATCAGCCGTTACGCTTTTGGCGCGACATCTTCGCCAAACCACTTAATTGAGAGTTTGCTCAGCGTCCCGTCTTTGATCATCGACTCCAGCGCCTGATTCAGCGCCTGTTGCAGTTCGCTGTTACCTTTACGCAGGCCAATCGCGGAGCCCGCGCCCAGCACGCCACCGGTGAAACCGTAGCCGCTGCTGCTGATCGCCTCGCTCTGTTTTTTCACAAAGGCGTTGAGGTTGGTGCGTGAAGCCATCACCGCGTCAACCCGGCCATTCATCAGGTCGGCAAAGGTCTCAGGGCCAGCCTGATAGGTGCGGATCGTGGCGACATCTGCGAGATATTTCTGCAAAAAGTCCGCCTGGATGGTGGCGACCTGCACCGCAATGGTTTTGCCTTTGAAGGTGGTTTTCAGGTCGTCGATCGCTTTTTTCATCCCGGCTTCATCATCCGCCGCCACAACCGTGCCGCTGCCGGGCAGCGTTGCCAGTGAACTCTTTTTCCCGGTGACAAAGCTGGAGATGCTGACGGTGTATTGATGGGTAAAATCGATCGCTTCGGCGCGTTTCGGCGTTACGGTCACTGCATCGACCACCGCGTCATATTTGCCGTCAATCAGTCCGGGGATCATGCCTGACCACTTCTGCGCGATGATTTCATATTTAAAGCCAGCGCGCTTTGCCAGCTCCGCCACCATATCGGGCTCATAGCCAACGATTTTGCCGCTCGGTGTGGTCTGGTTGAACGGCGGATAGGCCGCTTCGGTGGCGAACTTCAGGGTGCCGAAATCTTTCGCCTGACTGAAGGCGGATGTCGCCAGTAGCGCCACGGTCAGGGAAGCCGTGAACAGACGGTTACGCATCATCATATAAACCTCATTTTATTATTAACAGAGCAGATCAATGGCAAGGCGGGTGAGCGCCTGCGTCCCGGCGGCAATGCTGCTTTCGTCCGGCTGATAGTCGGAGTTATGCAGATGATCGTCACGGCCCGGCGTAGCCGATCCAATGTGGATCTGGCAGCCCGGCACACGTTCCGTAAACAGTGAAAAATCTTCGGCCCCGAAGCTGGCGCTGGGTTGCGCGATAATCGGCTGATCAAACTGATGCGACAGGATCGTTTCCAGGGCGTCAATCAGGCGGTCATCGTTCATCAACGGCGGTACGCCATGCTGAAAGTTCACCTCCACGCGCACGTTCTGCGCCAGCGCGACGCCTTCGCACATCCGTTTAAACGAGGCTTCCATCGCTGCGCGCACCTCGGGCGATTTGGTACGGATAGTGCCCTGGAACAGGCAGCTGTCAGGAATGATGTTGTGAGTGGTGCCGCCCTGGATGTGTCCGATGGTTAACACAGCGGAATGGGCGGGATCGCGTTCGCGTGAAATAATCGTTTGCAGCTGGCTGATAAGGTGGACGGCGGCGATAATCGGATCGCTGCCCAGATGCGGACGCGCCGCGTGGGTCGATACGCCATGCACCGTCACGTCAAACTCGTCACTGGAGGCGGTGCTGGCTCCCCGCGTCAGCGCTACTTCACCCGCGGCCAGTTCCGGTTTGTTGTGCAGGGTCACGGCCCAGTCGATGCCATCCGCCGCGCCATCGGCGATCATCGCCGCTGCGCCGCTCTCAGGCGTCTCTTCAGCTGGCTGGAATATCAGCCGGACCCGGCCTTTAAGCTGCTGGCGATAGTGCGGCAATATCGTCGCTACGCCCAGCAGCGTAGCGGTATGAATATCGTGACCACAGGCGTGCATTTTGCCGGGATAGCGGCTGGCAAAGGGCAAACCGGTCTGTTCATGGATCGGCAGCGCATCCATATCCGCACGCAGCAGCAGCGTCTTGCCCGGCTCCGCCCCCTCTATATCAACCACCACCCCGCTGCGGCCCACGCCGGTGCGCGGCGTCAGTCCCAGCTCATGCAGATACTGCGTGACCAGGCTGGCGGTACGCAGCGTGTCAAACCCCAGTTCCGGGTGCGCGTGGATGTCGCGTCGTATCGCCACCAACCGGGATTCGAGTTCATTAACTCTGGCTTTTATTTCCCTGGCCAGCAGTGCTTTTTCCTGATTCATAGCAGCCCCGGCAATATGAGGTCGGCAACCTTTGCAGACCCAAATTTTTATCTCACCCTGATGTCGGGTATTTATGACCGTTTATTTATTCACAGCACGTCGCAGAAAGCAACGCGCAATAACCGGTGAGAGAGAGTTAAAAATCAATAAGATAGAATTATTTATTGGAAAGCCGTATGAGATAACCCTGCATCAGCAATAATATTAATAATCCCTTGTATGAAATTACTTTCGCTACTGAAGCGATTGAAATTTCCTTTTTCCATTGGTCTCCAGACATTATTTTCGTTGAAACGAGTAGCGTGTTCAGCGGACATAAAATAGCGGTCAGATTGACTTTTGCTGCTCAGCAGGAAGGGCACGTCATCAGCCTGCGTCTGCCGTGCGCCGGACCTCGCCGCACAAAAACCTGAACAAAAAGAGTGCGCTGCCGGTTCTGCCCTCTGACCTGACGCAAGGTGATGATGCCAGCGCGTCATCTATACTGCACCCTGTCTTTGCTGAAGGAGTCCCGACATGGAACTGCGCTGGCTTACGCTCTGGCCGCCCCTGGCACGGGTGCTGTTTATTCTTACCTCGCTGACTATCGTGCTGACCGGCCTCTATCTGGCCGCCCCGCTCATTAATCAGGTGTTACTGGCGGTGATGCTGGCGATCATGCTCGATCCGCTGATTTCCCGGCTGGATAGCCAGCGCATACCGCGTCTGCTCTCGTCGCTGCTGATGATTGCTCTGATGCTGCTGATCCTGGTGTTCACTACCCTGAAACTCACCGCCCTGACGCCTGACCTGGTGCAGCTTAGCCGTCAGGCACCGGCGCTGCTCGCGGCCCGGCTGGAGCAGCTGACGCAGGCTTTCTCCCGGCTGGATGGGGGTATCACGCCCGATCAGCTGCTGACCTTTGTTGATGCAGGTGCCCTTGTTCGCGTCGTGACCGCTTTTCTGACCCAGATCCCCGGAGTCATCTCCTGGTGGATCATGGTGTTCCTGATGCTGCTGTTTATGCTCTATGAGATGCCGCTGCTGAAAACCGCGCTGCAACAGCGGGTTGAGGGGAAAAATCGGGCTTTTTATCTGGCGCTGCAACAGGGCATCCAGAGCGTGATTGTTTACGCCAGGGTTAAAACCCTGACCAGTATTCTCGGCGGCTTGATCGTAGGTATTGGTGCGCATCTGCTCGGACTGAAGTTTGCCTTTTTCTGGGGGGTGCTGATGTTCGTGTTCAACTATGTGCCGGTACTGGGATCGTTTATTGCGGCCATTCCGCCCGTTATTCAGAGCTACATCCTGTTTGATTTGCAGGTCGCGCTGGCGGTGGCGGGCTTTTTTATGGTGCTGAATCTCTGCCTGAGTTCGGTGATTGAGCCGCTGCTGATTGGTAAACGACTCGATCTGGCGCTGACCACGCAGCTGCTGGCGTTTCTGTTCTGGCAGGCGTTACTGGGGATAACTGGCGGGATACTGGCGATTCCGCTGACCTATCTGCTAAAGAAGGTCCTGCTGGCGGGCTATACGCCGCAGGAGCAGCAGATGGAATTAAATCAGTAGCGGTTGCCCGACAATAGCGGTGACGCGGGTAATGAAAATGGGTTTTATTTTGTAAGACATGACCGGCCCCTTCAGGGCCAGTCCATGACTCAGGCAACAGACGCAGGACGGGTTTGCCAGCTATCAGCATAAATAATATTCCCATCCAGATAATGCCATGTAATTTTCTCGTATCGGAATTCTACAATTTCCATGTGATTAAATTTCTCTTTACGGGTATCCTTAATATCCTGCATTACCGGCATCAGATTGACGACCTTTACTTTTTCGAGAGTAACATTAAAATACTCTTCTTCCTGGCCGGAATAATTAATGCGATAAAACTTTAACGTTGCCGAGTTAAGTGTCTGCCCGGTCGTTAACGCTTTATAGAGGAATGAGGAAGATGAGTCGATTTCTTTCTCAATCATATACGCCATATGCTGGCGTGTGCCGGTAAGCTTACCGCTGAAACTGTCAGCAGGAATAGTGACCATATGGTGCAGGCCCAGCACTTCGATGTCACCTTCACGGCCCTTTACATCAACAGAGCCCTTGATTAGATTACCACCATCGTCTTTTAATACTAAATAAACCGGGATAGCCATTTTTAATTATCCTCGTTAAATCCGTCTGAGGTTCCAATCACGTTGATCATCCTATCCATACACGCCTTTCCTGATGGCACCTTATAAAGTGCCCGTATGGCATCCACGACATATTGATTCAGCTGCGGCTCAGTCATACTGTAAAAGGGCAAGCCGCATACTTCCTTCAGGCTAAGCGGGTTATACCGTTCAGTGATAATGCTCAGAACACCAGCAGGATTACGAGGGAGAGCAAATCCAATTGCTTCACTCAGCGTTTCCGCTGAGTCCGCATCACTTCCCGGTGCAAGCAGGGCAGCGACGTTCAGCCAGCGCTGGTCTCCCTTGCCAATTTTCGCGGTAACATATTCCCATTCCTGCTCATCATTAGCATATAAACCTGAGATGACGGTCTGGGCACCCTTCGCCTTAATCTGCTCTGTCAGTTGCTGTG
This sequence comes from Pantoea sp. C2G6, assembly GCF_051336815.1. NCBI lineage: Bacteria > Pseudomonadati > Pseudomonadota > Gammaproteobacteria > Enterobacterales > Erwiniaceae > Pantoea > Pantoea sp. C2G6. The sequence goes on along the minus strand of NZ_JBGMNJ010000004.1, from coordinate 73,156 downwards.
CAGTGGGATGTGCAGCCGCAAAAACAGAGAGGGAGAAAAGACAACAAGCGACTCTTTTTTTCATCACCGCACCACCAGTATTGAATCACCACTGTTTACGATTTGCTGCCTGCGAGCCACACCATCAATAATAATGCAGCCCTGAGATGCGGCGTGCACCCCGGACTTTTTACCACCGTGAATACGAAAATTATCGCGACCGAAGGTATCCGTCCCGAGAACCGGATGTAAAATAATAGTCACTTTTGTTACTGTGTCATGCGATCCCACGATCCTGTAATGGCCTTTTGGAATAGGCCCGATGCTTCTTTCCCGCTCCATTGCCGGATTATTTTCCCCTGGACCTGCGCCGCTATATCCCTGGGCAAAAAAAGCGCCATTATGGCTGAGTATCCCGGTGCGTTGATTGTATTCCCACGACATAATCTTTCCTTTTATTATGTGTCATATCCGGGCAAGGTTACGCTCTATCTTTTGAACGATCTTTAACCGGGATCAAACAGGATTAAATGGCAGACACCGCAAGCACGACCTCCGCTGACAATTAGTATCAAGCCTGGCTGAATATTAACGAATCCGGTAACGCTGTCTGAATATAAATCAGGTCGTCTCTGGATAGCACCAAAATGCGCTGATGCTGCCCGGCTGATTTAACACTTATTTTTTATTACTGGCAGGACACCACCAGCGGAGGAATATCAGAACAGATAAAGGACCCGTTTGACTGTGGAGATACCTGCTCAGCGTTAAAAGGGCATACTGAACAGGCTTCTGCACCATATTTACCGCGATAATCTCCCGCTGTTGCAGGAAATTAACGGGTCTCTAGTGAATCCCCAGCAACCGCAGCAGTGCCGTCATCATCGCGGCACCCAGAATAATCACAATCAGCGGCGCCCGACGCCAGGCCAGCAGCAGCGCAAAACCCACGCCCGCAACCCGGGCAACACCAGCGAAGTGCTGGCCTTCAAACAGCGTGGAGGTCGCGGCTACCGCTAACAGCAATACCGTCGCGGCGTCTGACAGCATCTGCTGAGTTCGTTCGCTGATGGGCAGCCGGTTTCCCAGCCTGACGCCTGCAAATCGCATCAGATAGGTTCCCAGCGCCAGCACGGCAATGCCCGCGATAATCATCATCTGATGGCTCATTTACGCGATCTCCATGTCAGCAGGCCAAGCAGTGAGAAAAGCACCGGCATACCCGCCGGTACCAGCGGTGTCGCCAGCAGTGAGAGCAGCGCGCCAACGGTGGCGGGGATCCGGGTACGGCGCTGGCGCAGTGCCGGGAAGATCAGGGCGATCAGAATCGCCGGAAAGACCGCATCCAGCCCAATCACCGAGATGTCAGGGATAAACTGGCCAATCGCTGCCCCGGTCATTACGCTGATCGGCCATATTAAGCCAATACCGATGCCGCAGAGCCAGTAGGCACTGCGACGCTGCGCCAGCTGTGACTGGGAGATGCCAAACACCACGCTTTCGTCATTCATAATGTGACAGCCGAACCAGCCCGCAGGGCCGTGACCGACCAGATCTTTTACCGCAATACCAAATGGCAGATGACGCGCATTCACCAGCAGCCCGGCGGCGGCGGCGGTAAAGGGAGAGCCGCCACCCGCCACAATCCCGATAAACAGGAACTCTGAGGCACCCGCCAGCACCAGGGTCGACAGCGCCAGCGGCACCCAGAGCGGGAACCCGTCGGCAGTGGCCAGCGAACCATAAGACAACCCCACTATTCCATCAGCCAGGCAGACCAAAAAAATGGCTTTGATCACTCCTTTGTCCAGCAACTGCATTTGCGGAAAAAGCATCACCTAATCTCATAATGAACGTATAATCCGATATAATGAACAGCGTGAGCCTGTTTGACAACCCGAACGTTACGTTCGATTTAAAAAACATTTTTTCATCAGGAGCGCGTTTGAAAACCCCTATCAGTATTATCGCCGATGCGCTGGTGCGCGAACGTCAGCGTTCCGGCCTGTCACTGACTGAAGTAGCGCGTCGTGCCGGAATCGCCAAATCGACCCTGTCGCAGCTGGAAGCGGGTCTGGGTAATCCGGGCATTGAAACCCTGTGGTCGCTCTGCGTGACGCTCAATATCCCGTTTTCGCGTCTGATGGAGCCTGAACCGTGCCGGATGCAGGTGATCCGCCGTGGCGAAGGCCCGTCCGTGACCGCTGATCTCGCCGATTATCAGGCGGCGTTGCTGGCCGCCTGTCCACCCGGTGCCCGGCGGGATATTTATCTGCTGGAGGTGCAGCCTGGCAGCGATCGTCTTTCGCAGCCCCACTCCCCCAACACGATTGAGCACATTATTGTGGCTAAAGGCCGCGCGCTGGTGGGCCCGGTTGACGCCGCCGTGGAGCTGGAGGTGGGAGATTACATCACCTATCCCGGCGATGAACCTCATATTTTTCGGGCGCTGGAAGCGGATACGCTGGCGCTGCTGGTGATGGAGCATTCCTGATCAGGTTGTGTTCAGCTTAAGCCGGGTCTGCGCGGGCGTCAGGTGATGGATCACCTGAACCTCACTGTTCAGCGTGATGGCCGGGTAGTGTTCCCGCATGCCCTCCAGCATGACCGCATCCGGCCATTCCGCCTGTTTGCCGAGGGCCGCCGCAACGTCACGTAACAGCAATGTATCAACGCGCGTCACCCATACCACCAGCGAGTCATCGGGGTCCTGCTGATTCACCAGCCTCAGCGGACCGGTAATGACATCGCCCTCCTGCCACCGTATTGTCGATGTTTTCTCGCCCTGCCTGACCGCAGGCATCAGGCGTGGGACAAGAGTAAGCTGCTGCATCTTTTCTCCTTTTCATGCCGGTTACTGGCTGCGGCAATCGTTGACGCCAGCCGGTGGCTCCGTAATAGTGAAATAGCCCGGCGGGTAGCGTCACGCCCGCTGACACTCAAATCCAGATTATGGAGTTGCCGGATATGCCACAACGTATTGCTGTTATTGGTGCAGGTGTGCTGGGTTTAGCCGTCGCACAGTCGCTGGCCCGCCGTGGTGCACAGGTCACGGTGTTCGATAAAAGCTACCCCGGCAGCGGAACCAGCCAGATCAGCTATGCCTGGGTTAACGCCAACGGCAAAGATCCCCTCAGCTATCATCAGCTGAATGCGGCCGCCATAGACGAGCATAAACGCTGGCAGGCGGCACATCCGGCTGCGGCGCGCTGGCTGCTGGAGACCGGCACGCTGGAGTGGGCTGCGAAGACGCTGACCCGGCAGCAACTGGAACTGCGCGTGACTAAGCTGCACACCCTGGGTTATCCGGCAGAAATGCGTGACCGTGCCACGCTGCTGAAAACCCTGCCGGAACTGAGGCTGGATCCCCGGATAGAACAGGGCTGGTTTTTCTCTTCGGAGTGTCTGCTCTATCCTGGACTGTTTATCGCCTCTCTGCTGGCCGAACTGCGGGCGCAGGGCGGCCAGCTGATTAGCAACAATGAAGTGATCGCGCTGAACGAATCGGCTCAGGAGGTGCGTCTGACCCTCGCCAGCGGTGATGAATGGCGCGGCGATCAGCTGGTGCTGGCCACCGGTCGCTGGGCGCCTGAACTGCTGACGCAGTACGGCCTGGACCTGTCGATGACCGATGCGAATCGCGCCGATCCGGTCGCATGCAGTTTTCTGGCTTCTACTCAGCCGCTGCCGGTTCAGTTGAACTGCAACCTCATCACCCCGGAACTGAACGTGCGGCCGGACGGCGGTGGACGCCTGATGCTCCAGGCGCTGGATCTGGATCAGCATGCCGATCCGGCGCGGCCGGTGGCCGTGGATGGGCTGATTGGCAGAGAGTTGCTGCGACGCCTGCGTCGGCTGTTTATTAACTGCGAAGGGGCGAGGATCGAACGGATTGAAACGGGACAGCGCTCGCGTCCGGCGGACGGACTGCCTGCGCTCGGCTATGTCAGCACGTCAGATCGCGTCTATCTGATGGTGAGCCATAGCGGCATGACGCTGGCTCCGCTGCTGGGCAGGCTGGTGGCAGAGCAGATGCTGAGCGGCACAGCGTCACCGATGCTGAGTGCATTTACACCGGATCGGTTGCTGCGTCCGCTCAGTGCGGTAGCGAAAAACGCGCCAGCTTATCTTCCGGCGGCGCAGTAAGGCTTAGCGCCGGTTTTTCCAGACGGTCTGCACATTACAGAATTCGTGCACACCGAAGTGCGACAGCTCACGCCCATAGCCGCTTTTCTTCACACCACCAATGGTGACGCGCGGATCGGACGCACCGTTACCGTTGATAAAGACAGCGCCGACTTCAAGTTGCCGCGCCAGCCGATCGGCCACCTCTTCGTTACCGCTCCAGAGGGTGGCGCTGAGGCCGAATTCGCTGTCGTTAGCGATCTCCAGCGCATGCTGTGGATCCCGCGCCACAGCAATCGCCGCAACCGGTCCGAACAGCTCCTGCCGGAAAGCGGTCATGCTGCTGGTGACGTCCGCGAGAATGGTCGGCGCGTAGTAGTTCCCCTGCCCTGCCACTTTCTCGCCACCCAGCACCAGCCTTGCACCTTCACTGAGCGTGGCTTTTACCTGTCCGTCCAGCTCATCGCGCAGATCGGCGCGTGCCATCGGTCCGAGGAAAGTCTTTTCATCCAGCGGGTCGCCCATGGTTAACGCCTGAACCGCCGCGGTGAAACGCTTTTCAAACTCCTCAGCAACGGGCGCTTCGATAATAAAGCGCTTCGCCGCCATGCAGACCTGTCCGGTATTCTGGAAACGCCCGATTACCGCTGATTTCACCGCTTCATCAAGGTCGGCATCCGCCAGCACGATAAAGGGATCGGATCCGCCCAGCTCCAGCACGGTTTTCTTCAGTGCCGCGCCGGCCTGGGCTGCAATAGCCGCTCCGGCGCGAACGCTGCCGGTTACCGCAACGGCAGCAATCCGGTCATCTTTAATTGCGACGGAAACACCCTCGTTGTCAACGTTGATCAGACTGAAGCCGCCTTTCGGCAGATCGGTCGCTTCAAACAGCTCAGCCATCAGCATGGCGCTTCCCATGACGTTGGGCGCGTGTTTCAGCAGATAGGTATTGCCTGCCAGCAGCATACTCACCGCGCCGCGCAGAACCTGCCACAACGGGAAATTCCACGGCATTACGGCCAGGATTACGCCCAGTGGATGGAAGCGCTGCCAGGCATCGGCAATCTGGGTAGGCTGATCGGCCAGCATTGCCGGACCATGTTCTGCGTACCAGTCACACAGGCTGACACATTTCAGGACTTCAGCGCGAGCCTGGGCAATCGGTTTACCCATTTCCAGCGTGATAGTGCGTGACAGATCGGCTTCACGCAGGCGGATCTGTTCAGCTAACTGACGCAGTACGCGAACCCGGTCGCTCATGCTGCTCTGACGCCAGGCAGAGAAAGCGCTGGCGCTCTGTGCCAGTACCTGTTCAAGTTCAGCACTGTTCTGTAGCGGGTAGCGGGCAAGAATCTCACCCGTTGCAGGATTTTTTGAAATAGCGAAATCAGTCATCGGGACGTTTCCTCGTTGCGGAAGTGATAGAGAAACGATACGCCCTGTAATTGATGATGAAAAATGAATAATAGTGAGGAAGTTATTTCTGGTTAGAGAATTCAGAGGATTTCATGCTGTTATTTATCGCTGCACGCACTCGCTTCTGTTTAGAGGTTTTAACAGGGGTTACTGATGCTGAAGAGGAAGTGACTGAGCCGGTTATCCACTTATACAGTGACCAGATCCTAAAAAACGATCCTTAATAGATCATAAAGAGATCCTAAGAGATCCCCGATCGTCGCAGGCCGCACCCCACAAGGGCTGAAAGGGTGATCGTGTTCACTGTAATCAGTAAAGTGTTCACTGTAATCAGTACTTTATTCACTGTACCAGGTAGAATGTTCACTGTAAACAGTGCTAATGTTCACTGTAGTCAGAAAACGATCCCTTTCATCCACAGAATGAAGATCTTACGCCATGGCAGATAAAGACAACGAAAACAAAGCGTTACTTGAACCTTTTCTGTCAGTGACCAAAAACAGTGGTGAAGTTATCCAGCTTCATCCCAACAAGAATAATACCGTTCAGCCGGTCGCTTTAATGCGGCTCGGATTGTTTGTGCCGACCCTGAAATCGACGGCACGCGGTAAATCCGGGGCGATGGCGTCGACGGATGCCACCAAAGAGCTGAAAAACCTCACGCTGGTGAAAGCGGAGGGTTATGAGAAGATTACCATTACCGGCGCGCGGCTGGATATGGATAACGATTTCAAAACCTGGGCGGGCATTATTCAGTCTTTCTCCCGCTATCCCACTAAAGGCGATACGGTGACGCTGCCGTTTATCGACTTCGTTAAGATGTGTGGCATTCCCTCAGCAAACTCGTCGGCCGCCCTGCGCAAGCGTCTCGATGCCTCCCTGCGACGCATCGCCACCAACACTCTCTCTTTTGAGGGTAACGGCAAGGCGTATCATACTCACCTTGTGCAGTCAGCCTATTACGATCGTGAAAAAGATATTGTGCGTATTCAGGCGGATCCCAAACTGTTTGAGTTGTATAACTTCGACCACAAGGTGCTGTTGCAGCTTCGGGCAATATCCCGGCTGAAGCGTAAAGAGTCGGCGCAGGCGCTCTACACCTTTCTGGAAAGTCTGCCCACCAACCCGGCTCCTATCTCCCTTGCCCGGCTGCGGATGCGCCTTAACCTCGGCTCCAAGACCACGACGCAGAACCATGTGGTACGCCGCGCCATGGAGCAGCTGAAAGAGATCGGTTATCTCGACTATTCCGAAGTCAAACGTGGCCGTTCGGTGTTCTTTATTATTCATAGCCGGACGCCCAAGCTGGATGGCATCGGTAATCTGGAGAGCATTGACTCACTGGATGAGATTGATTTCGAGGATTGACCCGTACTGTTCACTGTAATCAGTATTGCGCGTGGCACTGTCACTTCTTGCATTAAGGCGATGTTGTGCTAGCGCTTACTCCGTTCACTGTAATCAGCTTTGTCACCCGTTCACTATAGTCAGTAAGATTCACTGTAATCAGTAACCCCGCGACGTTATCGGCAGCCTGCCCCCTTCTCACCGAAAATCTTTAATCTGCAAATACAGTCATTTATAAGTTAGCACGTGCTTACTAACTTTTATTATCTGCTCTCTGCCACTGGTTCTGCTGACTATAGTGAATGTTCGGGCAGAACATCAGTGACGGCGTCGCGGCTGATTACAGTCAAGCTCACTGACTACAGTGAATGAAAACAGATAATCATCTAATTTATCAATATTTTTATCCTGTCAGCAATAGCGCCATTCTGTATCCAGCCCCCCACTGGCGATGAAACAGGTGACAGGGTTACTGATTACAGTGAATGTTTGTGGCTGCTGACCTGCTGCGCCCGCTCTGTCTGCTGACTACAGTGAATGTCAGAGCGGCAGATTGCCCGCAGGGAGGGCTAATCGGGCCTTCCACGCCACAACAGAGTGCTGATTGCAGTGAACCTCTTACTGATTACAGTGAATGTCTGGAGGATTCACCCTGCACTCATTGCCACTCTGCTGATTACAGTGAACGTCAGTGCCGGGCGATCAAACGGCTGATGATGGCCGCCCTGCCAGCTATCAGCTGTGCCGGCCGTTTACTGCTCTCGGTTCTTCGCCCCGGAATAAGGGATAGTGAATCTGCTGACTACAGTGAACGTTGTCACTCCTGCCCTCTTCTGCTCACTATAGTGAACGCTCGCTACGCTCAGGGCCTACTGATTACAGTGAACATCCGTGATGGTGCTGAGCGAGCACTCTGCCGTTACGCCGTCAGCTCAACAGCGCGGATACCGCCCCTGCCCGCCCTGGCTTGAGCCACTCAGCTGCTGATTACAGTGAACGTTTCAGCCTGGATGTGCCCTCTTTGCGACTTCAGATGGCATCCGCTACTGATTACAGTGAATGTTTCATCTGGTTTTCTGGCCTGAATGGCTCTGTCTGGCTTCGGGGCTACTGACTACAGTGAACGTTACTACCGGACTCAGCCAGTAAAGCAGGCGATTCAATATGAAAGCGCGGCTTCGGGTCGCTCAGATGAAAGCTGCCTCTGCCAATCCCGCCATCATGAAGGAAGCGCTTTTCATATCTGGCCCTCCTTTACTGATTACAGTGAACGTCACAGTTGGCTGGTGTAGTCAGATTCAACCTTTAACAGCAAACCTTCTCCGCTTCCTGATGCAGAACCCGGCTGACTGCTCATGCTCATTACAGTGAATCTGTAGTGCAGTCCCTGCTGATTATAGTGAACGTTGCTCGCAGTTAACCCGGTAAAGCTATTTAGCATTGCGATAATAGTGTGATGAAGCTCACTACAACCTGAGCTGTTACATAAAAACGCTGTTTATGTTGATAAGATAATTTATTGCCTCATGTGCAGCATTTCTGTATAAAGTCGTAAATCCTACATGTTTGGAGCATTTATGGCGAACGATGACAGGCAGGTAATGAAAGTTGCGCAGCGGTCGGAACGCATGCTGTTGAGCCTTACCGAGCAGATCCAGGCGCAAAAGCAGGAGCTGCATGAAAATACCTATTATCAGGTCTACGCAAAGGCGGCGTTAGCCAAGCTGCCAAAACTGACACGCGCCAGCGTCGATTATGCCGTCAATGAGATGGAAGAGAGCGGCTATCAGTTTGATAAACGCGCTGCCGGTTCTTCCGTAAAATATGCGATGTCGATTCAGAACATTATCGATATTTATCATCATCGTGGCGTGCCGAAGTACCGCGATCGCCATAAAGAAGCCTACACCCTGTTTGTCGGCAACCTGAAAGGTGGCGTCTCTAAAACGGTTTCTACCGTTTCGCTGGCACATGCGCTGCGCGCGCATCCGCATCTGTTATATGAAGATTTGCGTATTCTGGTCATCGATCTCGATCCCCAGTCTTCCGCCACCATGTTTCTGAATCACGAACGTTCCGTCGGGCTGGTGGAAGCCACCGCTGCGCAGGCGATGTTGCAGAACGTCTCGCGTGATGAGCTGGTAAATGAGTTTATTGTCCCTTCGATTATTCCAGGGGTGGATGTACTGCCCGCCTCTATCGACGATGCGTTTATTGCCTCAAGCTGGGATGAACTCTGCGCTGAACATCTGCCAAAGCAGAATGTGCATGCGGTGTTGTATGACAATGTGATCGCCAAACTGAAAAAAGATTACGACTTCATCTTCATTGATAGTGGCCCGCATCTGGATGCATTTCTTAAAAATGCCATTGCTGCTTCTGATCTGCTGATGACGCCGGTGCCACCGGCGCAGGTCGATTTCCACTCGACGCTGAAATATCTGACGCGCCTGCCTGAGCTGATTGGGATTATTGAAGATTCCGGTGCCACCTGTCGGGTGCAGGGTAATATCGGATTCATGTCCAAGCTCTCCAACAAAGCTGATCACAAGCTCTGCCATAGCCTGGCTAAAGAGATTTTTGGTGGCGATATGCTGGATGCTGCCCTGCCCCGCCTGGATGGTTTCGAACGCTGTGGCGAATCCTTTGATACCGTCATCTCAGCAAATCCTTCAACCTACGTCGGCAGTAGCGAAGCGCTGAAGAATGCCCGTTCCGCCGCAGAGGACTTTGCCAAAGCCGTCTTCGATCGCATCGAATTTATTCGCCTGAACTGAGGTTTGTATGAGCGCAAAAAGAATCACCATTGGCAGAACCTTCAGCCAGACTCCGCTGGTTAATGAGGCTAGCGAGAGTCAGCACACGCAGACCTTTGTACTGACGACCGGCAAGCGTGCGCAGTTCCATTTCGAGCGCATCGCCGCCAGCGATGTTGAAAGCAAAACCTTCGTGACGATGGAAACCAATGGTCGCGATCAGGCGGGCCTGACTCCCGAGTCGCTGCGCGACATTATCCGCACCATCAAATTGCAGCAGTTCTTTCCCGCTATCGGCGTGATGCGTGAGAATCGCATTGAGATTCTGGACGGTTCACGGCGTCGTGCCGCCGCGCTCTACTGCAAAACGGGTCTGGATGTGCTGGTAACGGAGAGCGCTATCACGCCTGAAGAAGCACGCCGGCTGGCGCAGGATATTCAGACTGCACGCGAGCATAATCTGCGTGAAGTCGGGATGCGTCTGTTAGCGCTGAAAGAGGGCGGTCTGTCGCAGAAAGAGATTGCTGAAAATCAGGGCCTGTCGCAGGCCAAAGTGACCCGCGCTCTACAGGCCGCCAGCGTACCGGCTGATCTCATCCTGCTGTTCCCTAATCATGCCGAATTAACCTACCCCGATTATAAAGCGCTGTTGCAGGCCGCTGACAAGCTGACTGAATCGGGTCAGACGGTTGAAGCGTTGATTGCTTCGATCTCACACGAGATTGATGTGGTCTGTGCCCGTGAAGGTCTGGCCGAGGATGAAGTTAAAAATCACATTCTTCGGCTGGTGCGTCAGGGCAGCCAGACGCTGGTAAAAGAGCCGGAAAAAGATAAAACCCAGGCGACCGCGCTTTGGTCTTTTGCCGATAAAGATCGCTTCGCACGCAAGAAGGTGCGTGGCCGGATGTTCAGTTATGAATTCAACCGACAGTCAAAAGAGTTGCAGGATGAGCTGGACAAGGTTATCGCTGAAACGCTGAATAAATATCTGTCACGCTGAGTGAGTCAGAATGAGCTGAAGCCAGTGCGAATCCTCCGCTGGCTTTTTTTATGCCTGACAGACGCCTGCCACAGGGATAAAAGGTGAATGGATAAAATTTCAGGCTGAAATCGCCAGCGTTTCAGTCGGGATATAAGTAATAATATATTGTTTTTAAAAGATTATCTTTGAAGGTGAAGGTGAAATTTCGCCTGAAATTGGATGCTATTGCCGCCAGCCGTCATAACTGAGTGCGGTTAAGAATCAGCTGCCGTGCACCCGCACTGAAACGTCAGACTTTATCTCTGTAACCATGCCAGTGACTGAGGCTGATTCAATAGTAACCAATCCTGACAAAACCTGATCGACCTTCTGCTCATCTCACTACACTCTCCTTTCAGTGCTCAGGCTAACCCACGCCGCCATCTGTGTCGCCAGCGCTTATCCGGGCTTAAGCTGTTGTTTATACAGCAGCGACTGTGGCGATTTCAGCCTGAAATCGCCAGGGTAAAGACCAGACAGTATGCCTGGACAGTGGCTGAACAGCCCACTTTCCTCCCGATAAGCCCTCGCCTCCGGCCAGAGTAACCACGTGCAAAAAGATACTCAGAAACTATCCCTCAGTTATCCACAGAAAAAGTGGATAACTTTTTCACTCCGCTTTAGCTGTATCTGCTGTGTATGGCGGGATGGCACTGATCAAACCGGTTCGGCAATCTGCGCATGCCTTGCAGACTAAATCTGCTGCGCAATCAGGCAGCCTGAGAGGCGGTGATAAGATGACGCCAGGTGACTGTTTCCACTCTGTATTGCTTTGTTCCTCTCTCACGCCAATAAAAACCGTACTGCTAAAGCCAACTCAGAAATAGCGTCTACACTTCTTTACCCAATCGGTAAATGTGTTCCATTTCTATTCCGTCGGAAATCCATTCAGACGGATGTTTAACTTGTTAATGGCAGGGATATTATGAGTACGAATACACCAGACTCTGGTGATGCGGGCGATCACGCGCCGGCCGATACAGTACGCCAGCGTATTTTTTTAGTGGTGCTGGTTGCCACGATGGGCGCGCTGGCCTTTGGTTACGATACCGGGATTATCTCGGGTGCCTTACCCTATATGACGTCACCGCCCGATCAGGGCGGTCTGGGCCTGAACTCTTTCACTGAAGGGCTGGTCGCCTCTTCACTGGTTTTCGGTGCCGCCATCGGTTCTTTTCTCAGTGGTTTCTTCTCCGATCGCTTTGGCCGTCGCATTACGTTGCGCAGCCTGGCGGTGATCTTTGTGCTGGGCTCGCTGGGAACCGCACTGGCTCCTTCGGTCAACGTTATGGTGGCGATGCGCTTCCTGCTGGGTATCGCCGTCGGCGGCGGCTCCTCGACGGTGCCGGTGTTTATCGCTGAAATTGCCGGTCCCCGCCTGCGCGCGCCGCTGGTCAGCCGCAATGAACTGATGATTGTTACCGGTCAGCTGATTGCCTATGTCGCCAGTACTTTGCTCAGCTATCTGCTGCATGATGAGCATCTGTGGCGCTATATGCTGGCGATTGCGATGGTGCCTGGCCTGCTGCTGTTTATCGGCACCTTCTTTGTCCCCGCTTCCCCACACTGGCTGGTGGCGGAGGGGCGTCTGAAAGAGGCGAAAAAAATCCTTAAATACCTGCGCGAAACACCGCGTGAGGTCCGCCATGAAATGGCGCAGATGAAAAAGCAGGCGAGGGCCAGCGAGCGCGGACCGGATGCGAAAACCCTGATCCGGGAGAAGTGGGTGATTCGGCTGATGATCATCGGGGTCGGGCTGGGCTTTGTCGCGCAGTTCACCGGCGTCAACGGATTTATGTATTACACCCCGATTATCCTTAAATCGACCGGTCTGGGCACCAGCGCCTCCATTGCCGCCACCATCGGTAACGGCGTGGTCTCGGTGCTGGCGACTTTTGTCGGCATCTGGGCAATCAGCCGCTTCCCGCGCCGTACCATGCTGATCACCGGCCTATGCCTGGTTGTTACCGCGCAGATACTGCTTGGCAGCGTGCTGACCTTTATGAGCTCCAGCCTGATGCAGAGCTATCTCGCCCTCGCCTGTATTCTGCTGTTCCTGTTCTGTATGCAGATGTGCATCTCGCCGGTCTACTGGCTGATGATGTCGGAGCTGTTCCCGATGCAGCTGCGCGGTGTACTGACCGGTGGCGCTGTCTCACTCCAGTGGATTTTTAACGCAGTCGTGGCGTTTGGTTTCCCGCCCGTCATGGAATATGCCGGCAGCACCACCTTCTTCATCTTTGCCGCGATCAACGTCGGTTCACTGATCTTCGTTCTGACCATGGTGCCGGAGACGCGCGGTAAAAGTCTGGAAGAGATTGAGTCCCATATGAAAGAGAAGTTTGGTGGCAAGTCTCAGGAGGCTGAAGCTCACTAATAGCCCAACCGGATTCAGCGTTGAAGCTGAATCCGGTTTTTATCCTGCCAGCCCCATTTCCTTTCTCCTGGTTTTATTCTCTCTATTGCGTCGGCTATTCTCACTGTGACTGACAGCGTTACACCCCTCAAACATTCACTGTAATCAGTAATCTTAATCTGGTTGATTTATGAGCACCCGTGGCGATTTCAGGCTGAAATTCTCCCTGCGCGGTTGGCGATTTCAGGCTGAAATTGGTCATCTTCAGTAGCAGAAAAGGGGGAGTTTTTCCGTCAGTGAAAGGTCAACACAACCTTTTTTCTGCTGAAATTAATCAGCGGTTGACTGGGCTCAGAGCCCGTGGGCTGGCGCAGTAGCGCGATAATTCGCTGCTGTTTAGCTATGGGGGGATGCGCGTCAGTTATTATGCCGGTAAACCGGTTACTACCACGAAATCCCGATGGCGAAAGTATGGATGTTCTGTACCAGGGCGGCAGGGTTGGTGCCTCCTGTTCGGTACCCGTTCAGGGCAGCCATCAGAGGTGGCAGGCGATAACGGATCTCTCTCGTTAAGGTGGGTGACCAATGCAATTTACTCTATCTGGAAAAGGACTATGAACCGGACGTTGAAAACGGTAGCGCGCTGGGCCAGACGCTCAGTTATCGGTATCGGGCTACTGTTACTGCTGTTGCTAGTGATCCGAATCTATGAGGCGGAGCGGGGGCCGGAGCTTCATCGCTGGCATACATGGGTTCCGCATGAGTTGACGGCAGAGCAGCTCGATCAGAGCAGCTATCGTGACTATCTCACGGCGGAGAATCGTCTGTTCACAGAGATGAAGCAGCAGGTCAGCGATCAGCTGGCAGCGGAAGAGAAAACGCCGCTTAACCGTTACTATGCCCAGAGCATGATTTATCCGGGCCAGTTCAGTCAGGACTGGAACCGCTCTTATATCCTGCAACCCGCCGGAACGCCGCGCGGTGCCGTGGTGCTGTTACATGGTCTGACTGACAGCCCCTACAGCCTGCGCCATGTGGCGGACGTCTATCGTCAGCAGGGCTACGTGGCGGTGGCGTTACGATTACCGGGTCACGGCACGGTCCCGGCAGGGCTGACCGATGTTGACTGGCAGGACTGGATGGCGGCTACGCGCTTAGCGGTGCGTGAAGCGACCCGGCTGGCGGGCACCCAGACGCCACTGCATCTGGTGGGTTTTTCCAACGGCGGAGCGCTGGCGGTAAAATATGCGCTCGACAGCCTCAGCGATCGCAGCCTGCGTCGCCCGCAGCAACTTATCCTGCTGTCACCGATGATTGGTGTGACCCGCTTCGCGCGCTTTGCCGGTCTTGCCGGGCTGCCTTCCCTGTTTCCGGCCTTTTCCAGAACCGCCTGGCTGAATATCGTGCCGGAGTTTAACCCGTTTAAATATAACTCCTTCCCGGTGCATGCCGCCCGGCAGACCTACCTGCTGACCCAGGCGCTGCAAAAGGAGATTGCGCAGTCGGCGCGTCAGCAGCAGTTAACGGACTTTCCGCCGGTGCTGACCTTCCAGTCGGTGATGGATTCCACCGTCAGCACCCCTTCAGTGATACGTGCGTTATATAACAATCTGCCAGCCAACGGCAGCGAGCTGGTGCTGTTTGATATTAATCAGGCGGTCAGCGTCAGCCCGTTATTCCGTCACTCTTCCTACATGGCGGTGAACCAGTTGTTGCCTCCCGCCCGGCGTCATTATGCTTCGACCGTGATCACTAACGCTTCTGCCACCTCGTTAAACACCGTGACAAAAAGCGTACACGCCGGGGAAACCACTGAGCGAATCGCGCCACTGGCGATCGACTATCCGGCGGGGCTCTTTTCCCTGTCGCACGTCGCGATTCCTTTTCCGGCACAGGATGGTCTCTATGGCAGCGAGCCGGTGCAGAAAAATCAGTTTGGCATCAGCTTTGGCACCTTATCGCTGCGGGGCGAAAGTGCGGTACTGATTGTCGGGCTGGATTCAATTATGCGCGCCACCTCTAATCCGTTTTACCCCTATATGATCGATCGTATCGATCACCACATCCGTTGCAGTGATCAGCCCGACCTGGCGGCGTGTCTGAACCGTTTCTGATGGCTGGCGGGTAAAAGCCCGCCAGCGACGGGCATCAGACTATATCGCGTTGAGCTTTTCCATCACTTCATCCGACAGCATCAGGCTGGCGCTGTCGAGATTCTCATGCAGATGCGCTGGCGAGGAGGTGCCGGGAATTAGCAGAATGTTAGGCGACCGTCGCAGCAGCCACGCCAGCGCCACCTGCATCGGAGTGGCGTTCAGTGAACTGGCGACCTCATTCAGCTGAGAAGATTGCAGCGGCGAGAAGCCACCCAGCGGAAAAAAGGGCACATAAGCGATGCCCTGCTGCGCCAGCTGATCGACCAGCACGTCATCCTGGCGGTGAACCAGGTTATACATATTCTGTACGCAGACGATGGGCGTCATCGCCTGCGCCTCGGCGATCTGCGCGGCAGTGACGTTACTCAGGCCGATATGTCGAATCAGCCCGCGCGCCTGCAACGCCAGCAGCGCTTCGAGCTGAGGCTCCAGCGAACCCTCTTTGGGTTTAGCCGGATGCAGCATACTGCGCAGATTCACCACCTCCAGCCTCTCCAGGCCGAGATGACGCAGGTTATCTTCCACTGCGCGGGTCAGCGCGTCCGGCTCCATCGCCGCCAGCCACCCGCCTTTGGCATCGCGGCGGGCCCCCACTTTGGTGACGATACAGAGATCCTGCGGATAGGGGTGCAGCGCTTTTCTGATCAGCTGATTGGTGGTATGCGGACCGTAAAAATCGCTGGTGTCGATATGGTTCACGCCAGCGGCGACGGCATCGCGTAAAACCTGAATGGCGCGCGCCTCATCTTTGACCGGGCCAAAGACTCCAGGCCCGGCCAGTTGCATCGCGCCGTAGCCAAGGCGGTTGACCTCACGATCGCCCAGTGGATAACTCATGGTGATGTCTGACATAGAAACCTCCTGCGTGAATGTAGATTAATTGTAATGGTGATTTAGCTGTGCAACTATCCGGTGGAATCGGGACAGACTGTACGGGCTGATGCACAATGGCGATCGATATGGCGTTACTGGATGCGGTAGTGGCAGTGGCTAAGGCGGGCGGATTCCGTGAAGCGGCGCGCGTAACAGGCAGCAATGCCTCACGACTGAGTGATGCCGTTCGCCGCGCCGAGCAACAGCTGGGAATACGTTTGTTTCATCGTACCACCCGCACCGTGGTGTTAACGGAGGCGGGCAGGGCGCTGATGGAGCGTCTGCTGCCAGCCATCAGCGAGGTTAACGCCGCGCTGGATGCGGTTAACCGCTTCCGGCATACGCCAGGCGGGACGCTGCGGCTCAACGTGCCGGTCAGCGCCACCCGGCTGGTCTTACCGGCGCTGGTGCCCGAATTTCTGCGGCGCTATCCTGATATCCGGCTGGAGATTGTCGCGGAAAGCAACGTTCAGGATGTCTTCCGGGACAACTGCGACGCCGGGATCCGCTACGAAGAGCGGCTGGAACAGGATGTGGTGGCGATGCCGATAGGCCCGCGCCAGCAGCGCTTCGCACTGGCCGCCTCACCGGCCTATCTGGCACAGTATGGCCGTCCCGCACATCCCCGCGATCTGATCCATCATCGGTGCCTGCGGGGGCGATATGCCAGCGGCATCATGGCCGACTGGACTTTCAGCTGTGAGGGTGAGGAGGTCAGCGTCGATGCCCGTGGCCCGCTGGTGGTGAGCATCGGCGGGGCGATGGATCTGGCGGTAGAGGCAGCGATTGCCGGAAGCGGGGTGATTTATCTGTTTGAAGAGTGGCTGCGACCGGCGCTTAACAGCGGCAGTCTGGAGCCGCTGCTGCAACCCTGGTGGCTGACCTTCTCCGGTCCCTGGCTCTATTACAACGATCGGCGTCTGATACCGGCACCGTTACAGGCGTTTATCAGCTTCGTGCGTGAGGTCAACCTCAGCTATACCAGCTGAAACCCTGAGGCACCCGCGAGAACCCGGCGTGTCGTAACGCATTCAGCAGCGGCGACTGCGACACCGGCAGACCATCAACTTTCTCCAGCGTGAAACTCGCCGCCTTTTCCCGCTTCAGCGCCACGCCCAGCGCCGCGACGGCGGCCTGCTGTTGCGCGCTGTCCCCGCTAAAGGTCAGCAGCTCTTTACCTCCCTGCGGCAGATAAAGCACCAGCGCACCGCCGGCGATCACCACCCGCGCGCCCTGACGGCGCGTAGGCCGGGTGCCGCTGACCGGGACCGGCCAGCCCAGCATGGCTCCAAAAGGGTTGGCCGGGTCCATCGCGGCCAGCGCAACCGCTGCTGTGGTCTCCATTGGGTTATCCGCCAGCGCCCGCAGCCGTGCAATGGTTTGTTGATCGGCAAACTGCGCGCCACCCGCGCCCGCCACAAAACGACCGCGCAGCAGTCGTCCGGCATCCTCCATGCTGCGCAGCACCGGCTGCAACGCCGGAAATCCACCCGGCATCGGTTCGGCTAATGCGCTGCCGCGGGTAATTACTCCATAGCGATCGAGCAGGTTTTCCGCCAGCGCCAGTGCCCGGCGGGCAGAAGCGATGTCGCGCCGGTTAATCAGTGACCAGCGCCCGGCCAGGGTGTTTACCGCCGGCGCACGAGCGGGGAGACTGCCCGGCGTAAAGCGCTGACCAAAGCGGGTGCGCAGTGTGCGGGCCGGACGGGAGCGGCTCGCGCCGGGTGAACTGAGCAGGCCACGTACCGCGATCCAGCTATCGGTGGTGAGATAGCCCTGCCAGGCGAGCTGCCATAACGTGGTAGCAACATCGCTTAGCGGCTGGTCAGCCTCATCCAGCCGCGCCGCGATTTCATGAGCAAACCAGGCACCGCCACGCTCCAGCAAATCAATAATCGCCTGCTGTAACGGCGTCAGCGGCAGTGAACGGTCAGTGATCGGCAGCGTCTCATCGGCGAACTCAGTGAGATGCAGGGAGATCACCCCCTCATTCTGGCCCAGCGCTTTGTGACCGCACCAAATCACTTCGCCGCCGGTCAGCAGTTCATCGAGCATGGCCGGTTGATAATCGCTGACTCTGGCCCGCAGAATCTGCGCTTCCCACAGGGAGGCGGGCAGCGCCACGCCAGCAAGCTGCTCAATAACCCGCAGCACGCCGCTGCTGCCCTGCAAGGGTTCCCGCTGATGGGTGGCGGAATGGATCACGCCGTGACGCTCCAGCAGCAGGCTGACCCAGGCAGCAGGGGGAACTGGCCGGGTTGCCTCACGCGCTGTTTGCAGTGAACGTAACCGCAGCCGTTTAAAAACTTCCGTGGCGACCCACTCCGCTTCCGTTTCGCCCGCTGCCGCACCCAGATTCAGCAGGCTGCCTTGCTGATGCAGCGAAAGCAGCATCTCAGCGATCACCGCGACACCTGTACCGAAATGATTCGCCAGCTGCTGTGCGGTAAACAGCGTATGGGTGCGGGCATAGCGGCTGACCAGATCGCGCAGAGGATGGGCCAGCGGCTGCAAAAAGGTGTCAGGCAGGTCAGCGGGCACGCTGGTTCCCAGCGCATCGCGCAGCCGGGCGGCATCTTCAATTATCGCCCAGCGCTCCTCACCGGCGATAACGACCGGGATAATCCGCCGGACGGCGGCAAACTGTGCCAGCGCCTCCGTCACCGCCTGCCGATCGCCCTGATAACGCGCTGTAATCGCGGCGGTGGAGAGCGGACCCAGCTCGCGCAGCAGGTCGATTATCCCTTCGGGGTGATGCGGCTGATAGCGTCGCTCATGGCGCTGTAACGTCTGTTCTGCTTCAGCGATCACGGCGGGTGCCAGCAAATCACGACTGCGGGGCTGGCCGAGCAATTCGCCCAGCAGATGAGTATCGAGCGCCAGTAACGACGCCTGCCGTTCCGCCTGGGGGGCATCGCTGGCATAGATAAACTCTGCGACATAGCCAAACAGCAGGGGCGCGGCGAAAGGGGAGGGGTGATCGGTGATGACTTCACTCAGCTGCACGCTGCCGTCTGTCAGCTGCTCCATCAGATGATGCAGCGCAGGCAGATCGTAAACATCCTGCAAGCATTCGCGCGCGGTTTCGATCAGGATCGGGAAATCATCATACTCACGCGCCACCTCCAGCAGCTGACCGGCGCGCAGCCGCTGCTGCCACAGCGGAGAGCGTTTGCCGGGGTTACGCCTCGGCAGCAGCAAAGCGCGTGACGCACATTCCCGGAAGCGGGCGGCAAACAGCGCTGACTGACCGACACTTTCGGTCACGGTCCGGGTCAGGCTGTCGGCATCGAACAGAAACAGACTGGCGTCTGGCAGGGCGCCGTCGCTGTCGGGAAAGCGGGCGACAATACCGTCATCGCTGGCTGCCACCGCAGCATCTATCCCCATACGGCGCTGAATACGCGCGGCGATAGCCAGCGCCCAGGGAGCATTGACCCGTTTTCCCCATGGAGAGTGCAGGATCACCCGCCAGTCGCCCAGCTCATCGCGGCAGCGTTCCAGCAGCAGCGTGCGATCGTCCGGGATCACCCCGGTCGCGGCGCGCTGTTCAGCCAGCAGCGCCAGCAGATTGGCGACCGCATTGGCATTCAGTCCCAGCGCGTTCAGCTGCTGTTGCGCTTCGGGCGGCGTCGCACTGTTCAGCTGACGCAAAAACCGGCCGAGGCTGGCCCCGGCGTCCGCTGAGCGGCCGATGCCTTCTCCGCGCCAGAAGGGGAGACGTGCCGCACGGCCCGGTGCGGGCACCACCACCACCTGATCGTGGGTGATCTGCTGAATCCGCCACGAGGAGGCACCCAGCGTAATGATGTCATTGACCCGCGACTCATAGACCATCTCTTCATCCAGTTCACCCACCCGCCGCGATCCCGCCTGCTCCTCACCCTCCGGCAGGATGACGCTGAACATGCCGCGATCGGGGATGGTTCCGCCGCTGGTAACGGCCAGATGCTGCGCGCCAGGCCGCGCTGTCAGCAGACCGCTCTGGCGATCCCACACCAGCTGCGGACGCAGCTGAGCGAACGCCTCTGACGGGAATTTTCCCGCCAGCATATCGAGCGTGGCATCGAACAGCCGCCGCGACAGCGCGCGAAATGGATCGGCGCGCCGTACCCGGTTGAACCACGCATCGGCCTGCAACGGCTCCATCGCCACCGCCGCCAGCGTCTGCTGCGCCAGAATATCCAGCGGATTACGCGGCGGTGACAGCGCCTCGATCTGACCCGCGCGCATCGATTGCACCGTCACGGCGGCATCCAGCAGATCGCGTCGGGTTCGCGGCAACAGAATGCCGGTGGAGACCCCACCAACCTGATGGCCAGCGCGACCGACCCGTTGCAGCGCGCTGGCTACCGACAGCGGCGCGCCGACCTGGATCACTAAATCCACCGGCCCCATATCTATCCCCAGTTCCAGACTTGAGGTGGCCACCACGCAGCGCAGATCGCCCTGTTTCAGCGCAGACTCAATCCCGCTGCGCTGCTCCTTTGAGACGGAGCCGTGGTGAGAGCGGGCAATCGGCGCCTCGCTGCTACTCTCATCGGCTGCCTCCGGCCGGGCGAGATAACGCGCGTTAAGACGAGCCGTGAGTTTTTCCGCCAGGCCGCGCGAATTCACAAACACCAGCGTGGCGCGGTGCGCCAGCACCTGTTGCAGGATACGCGCCTCAATCGCGGGCCAGATTGAGGGCGTGGCGGAAGGTTCCTCACCCAATACTTCCGCGTCGCTGGCCATGTCGGTCATATCCGCAACGGGCACCTCAATGGTGAGGTAAAGCGTGCGATCGGCGGCCGGATTGACAATCAGCGCAGGCTGACAGCCAGCGAGAAAGGCGGCGATTCGCTCAACCGGACGCACCGTGGCGGAAAGCCCGATACGCTGCGCGGGCTGTGGCAGCAGCGCATCAAGCCGTTCAAGGCTCAGCGCCAGCTGCGAACCGCGTTTGGTGCCAGCGACCGCATGTACCTCATCAACAATAACCGTGGTGATCCCTTGCAGGGTATGGCGCGCTTTGGAGGTCAGCATCAGAAACAGCGATTCAGGCGTGGTAATCAGAATATCGGGCGGACGGCGCAACAGCTTTGCCCGCTCCGCCGCGGGCGTATCGCCGGTGCGCATACCGATATTCAGCCGGATCTCGGGCTCGCCGCGCTTCTGCCGTTCCGCGTAAACCCCCGCCAGCGGCAGATCCAGGTTGCGCTGCACGTCCGCCGCCAGCGCTTTGACCGGGGAGATATAGAGAATATGGGTGGTGGTTTCAGATGTAACGCGCGGCTGGCGGGTGCGGGCCTGGATCAGCGAATCGATGGCGGTGAGAAAGGCTGCCAGCGTTTTCCCGGAGCCGGTAGGGGCGATCACCAGCGCATGCTGACCGCTGGCGATGGCCTGCCAGGCGGCCTGCTGAACCGGGGTCGGGGCGGCAAAGGCGGCTGAAAACCAGCGTTGCGTGGCCGGGGAAAACAGGGATAACGCCTTGTCAGATTCGGTTTTCGACATCGTACTCACGGCACCACACAGCCATCACGCTCAGAAAAACAGTCTGTTGAGTGTAAGTGAAAATCGCGGTTTGTGGCGGGGGCGGGCCGGTTGCCGCTGCGATCTTCATCACTCTGGCTTGTCAGATGCGGGGCTGCGGCAGCCGCGACGCAGAAAAAAGGCCGTGACAGTTAACCCTGTCACGGCCTTAACACCGGATGAGATCTCAGAACAGCCGATTAACGAACCAGATGGAGGAAATGCAGGTGCTTCTCATACTGGTCAAGCATGTCATTGATGATCTGCTCCTGGGTCCAGCTCATGACGTCGTAATCCTGGCCGCCCTCTTTCAGATAAACTTCGGCGCGGTAGTAACGATGCTCTTCCTGCTTTTCATCCCCCAGCCCGGCCAGGGCGAAAGTGGGCTGAATATAGGAGCGCAGGCGTATTTCGTAAACGAAATTGAGCTCATTACCCAGGTCGACCTCAAAGCGCACCCGGTCATCGGAGTCATCCGCGATATGCGAGGAGGTACTCTGTTTCGCCAGCTCATCGCTTACCATCAGCATCGCCGGTTTAATCACCTCATTCATAAAGCGTTTTACGTTCGAACGCTTGGGGAAATAGGCGATATTACGTAACCGGCGCTGCCAGGAGATCGGGCTGCGGGCTACCGGCGGGGCAATGGTGGTGATCTGCTTACTTTCGCGCTTGTAGTAATCGATGCGCAGCGCTTTAAACAGCCCATAGATAGCGGTAAGCAGAATAATCGCAAAGGGCAGCGCACTGGCAATGGTCACGGTCTGTAAGGCTTTCATGCCGCCCGCCAGCAGCAGAACCACCGCGACAACCCCCATCAGTGAAGCCCAGAAAATACGCTGCCAGACCGGGGTGTTATCGGTGCCACCGGAGGCGAGGGTATCCACCACCATCGCCCCTGAATCGGCTGAGGTGACAAAGAAGACCACCACCATCGCCATGGCGATGAAAGAGAGCACCGAGCTGAACGGGAAATGCTCAAGGAAGTTGAACAGGGCCAGCGTCTGATCGGACTGGACGGTTTCGGCCAGGTCGCGTGCGCCTTTGCTCATAATCAGCCAGATGGCGCTGTTGCCGAAAAAGGTCATCCACAGCAGGGTAAAGCCCGCCGGGACAAACAGCACGCCGGTTACGAATTCACGGATGGTCCGGCCCCGTGACACGCGCGCGATAAACATGCCGACGAAGGGAGACCAGGCCAGCCACCATCCCCAGTAGAACAGGGTCCATCCGCCGAGCCATTTGCTGGATTTGGGTTCGTAGGCGTAGAGATTGAAGGTTTTATTGACGATCTCTGAGAGATAACCGCCGGTATTCTCCACAAAGGATTTCAGCAGCAGTACCGTCGGGCCCATCAGGCCGACCAGCACCAGCAGCAGGATCGCCAGCGTCAGGTTAATCTCCGACAGAATGCGGATCCCTTTATCCAGCCCGGAGACCACGGACAGCGTGGCAAGGCCGGTGATCACCACGATCAGTATCACCTGCACCGTCTCATTGACCGGTAAACCGAACAGATGATTGAGTCCGGCGTTCACCTGCAATACGCCGTAGCCCAGCGAGGTGGCGACACCCAGCACCGTACCAATCACCGCAAAAATATCGACGGCGTGCCCAATCGGGCCATAGATCCTGTCGCCAATGATCGGAAACAGCGCCGAGCGCAGCGTCAGTGGCAGACCATGCCGGTAGCTGAAGAAGGCGAGAATCAACGCCACGATGGCGTAAATCGACCAGGCATGCAGACCCCAGTGGAAGAAGGTGATCCGCAACGCCTCTTTGGCGGCCGCTACGCTTTCCGGCGTGCCGGAAGGCGGCGCCATATAGTGCATCACCGGTTCTGCCACGCCAAAAAACATCAGCCCGATACCCATCCCGGCAGAAAACAGCATCGCAAACCAGGAGACATAGCTGAAGTCCGGCTCTGAGTGATCCGGGCCAAGTTTGATGTCACCAAAGCGTGAGACGCCAAGATAAGCCACGCTCATTAAGATCAGGGCCACGGTCAGAATATAAAACCAGCTGGCGTTGGCAAAAATCCCCTCCTGTAGCGCACTAAGTTGCCGATCAGCCTGTTGAGGGAAGAGAGCGGCGAACGCGACGATCACAAAAATTAATATTGCGGAGGTGTAAAAAACGGGGGGATTGATTTTACTGCCAGGGGTTTTTCCCGGTATCTCGGAAGAAGACATAAAAATACCTGTAATCGATTGTTTCTAAATGTGGCAAATAGTATGGCAGAAAAATGGTGCTTTTTGGTCCCAGCTCGTTGATTAAGGCAAATCGGTTGACCGGGAGAGACGCCGCAGCAGGGAGCTTAGCCTGACCCTGAGGGCAGGCTAAAAAGAGTGGTTATTGAGAAACGGAGGGGGAATGAATTCCTGACAGATCGCGTAATCGCTGTCTGTCCGCTTCATGGCGCAGGCTCTCTTCGGCCCTCTGCTGCGCGTCTTGCGAAAAGGCCCGCGCGGCGGGGCCAAAGTACCCCGGACTCAGGGCAGCCAGCGCCAGCAGCGCTTTTTGCAGCCGTATCTGCACGTCAGGCAGCGCGGAGCCGTCGCGAGCGATGCCGCCAAAGACATCTTCAATCAGGTCGGCGGAAGCCAGGCCGCGCAGAAACAGGCGCGGATAGGTCACCTCCTGCGCCGGCTGCGGGTCACGCCACAACGAGAGCAGCCGTAACGCCCGTCCTGTCACATCAATCGCTGTGCCGGGATCGTTTACCGCAGGTGAAAGGGCGCGTGAGGCGATTTCCGACAACACGCAGAGACCAAAGCGCGGGTCCTGATCAAATGAGCGCATCGGGCCGATGGTAAAGGCCCGGTGAAGTTCGTCAGGATCGACCTCCGGCCTGGCGGGAAGCATCTCTGCCAGTAACGCGGCACCGTGAACAAAGCTGCCCGGCTGGCAGTGGATATACAAGCTGAGCTGATGTTTTTCGGCAAATTCGGCCAGCCGCGGCATATCGATATGCTGCACATAGCCCACCTGATCCGCGAATATCCTCTGCGGCGCCGCGTGCGTGACCGGCTCGCCATGCCAGGGGGTCGCGCCGAGATAGGGGTTTTCCAGACGCTGACGCAGCGCGGCGGCGGTGGCATCTTCCACGCGCTGAGTGGTCTCACCCATATGACCAAACTGCGCCAGATGATTTATCCAGCGCAGCAGCGTAATAACGATCAGCACAATCACGCCCAGGGTGACAAAGAAGAGGATCACCCGGCCTTCGCTGCCGTAGATCCCCATATTTAATGCAATGATGCCCACCAGGCTATACAAAAACGAGCCGATGAAAGTCGCGAGGACATTCTGTGTGGTGCGATCTTCAACCAGTAACCGGGTGGCACGTGGCGTGACGCTGCTGCTGGCGCTGTTGTAGGCGGAGACCATGATATTGAGCGAGAAAGTGGTCACCGCGAGCATGCTGGAGGCCAGAATGCCGAGAATTTCATCAACGGCATGATTGCCCGCCAGTACATAGACATGCGGCGGCATAAAGGATTTCAGCGCCGCGGCAACCAGCGCGGTGATCACCGCCAGCACAGCAAACAGGGAGGTGCGAAACCAGAGTCTGCGGGTTAACTGCGCCGCGAGCCAGCGCCATCTGGAGGTCATATCGTATCCTTTGCGAAAGATGAATAAAACGGCCCGGACGCATGCCCTGACCGGAATAACCGGAGCCGGTATTACAGGATAGCCTGCTTCAGCGCGATAACCGGTGAATAAACAGCTTGCTGACGGCAGGGACTGGCGGTGAGTGACGTGACTCTCATCTGAAATCTGTATTGATTAATTTTACTACATCTTTACGGCTGGCTGCCGATAGCAGAAAGACATTACAGCGTTATTAACCCAACCGATGAGACTCGCCAGTGAAAATTTCAACTCGCCTTTCCGCAGGCTTTGGCCTGCTCATTCTGCTGTTTATTCTCTGTAGCGGGATTGCGTTACACGCCCTGAATAAAGCCCGTGACGGCATGAACGATGTGGTCAATGTAAAGATGCAGCGTTACCAGCAGGTGCTGGAGATGCGTGGTGCGATACGGGATATGGGCATTGCCGTGCGCAACATGGCATTGATGAACGATCTTAAAGCGATGGAACCGGAGTGGAAACGTTTGCAGGCGCAGAAGGCGCTCTACATCAAAAACCGTGAAGCGCTCGCCCGGATGATGGATGACGCCACACCGGCGGCACGTGAAGCGTTCAGTAAGAGTCTGGCCTCTGAGAAAATGACGCTCGACTCACTGGAACAGGCGGGACAGCTGGGACTGGCTAACCGTGCGCAGGAGGCGACCACCTATCTGCTGACGGTGACTCGTCCGGCTCAGCGAGCGCTGCTGGATACGCTGAATACGCTGTCAGCGATTCAGAGCAAAGAGAGTCAGCAGGCTGTGGCGGTTAACAGCGCCTCCGCGTCGCGTACCGGATTTGTGCTGATGATTCTGGCGGGCTTATCAGTCTTGCTGGCGGTGGCGACCTGTCTCTTCACGGTGCGCGTTCTGATGCGTCAGCTGGGCGGCGAACCGGCGCAGGCACAGGCGCTTGCGGCAGCTATCGCGGCCGGGGATCTGACCTCTAAAGTGGTGTTGCGGTCGGGTGACAGCCGCAGCATGCTGGCCTCGCTGGACAGCATGCAGACCCATCTGCGCGAGCTGGTCTCCCGCATCAAAGAGGCGTCAGGTTCAGTGGCGCTGGCGGCGGATGAGATTTCACGCGGCAACAGCGAACTCTCCTCCCGGACCGAGGAGCAGGCGGCGGCCTTGCAGGAGACTGCTGCCAGCATGGAGCAACTCACCGCAACGGTGAAGAGCAACACCCTGGGGGCGCAGCAGACGGCGGGGTCGGCCCGCGAAACGGCCACGCTGGCGCGTGGCGGTGAAAACGATGTACAGCGCATGTCCGAGACCATGAATGGCATTTCGCTCAGCGCCGCTAAAATCCGTGATATTACCGGGGTAATTGAAGGTATCGCCTTCCAGACCAATATTCTGGCGCTTAACGCCGCCGTTGAGGCCGCGCGGGCCGGAGAAGATGGGCGCGGTTTCGCAGTGGTGGCGGGAGAGGTTCGATCTCTGGCCCAGCGCAGCGCAACGGCCGCACGCGACATTAAAACGCTGATTGAACAGACCGTGGGACAGGTGGAGCAGGGCGTTACAGTGGCCGCCGGAACCGGGCAGAGCATTCTGAAGATCGTGGGGATGGTCAGTGAGCTGGCAGAGGCGATGGATAATATCTCCCTGTCGTCGTCAGAACAGATGCAGGGCATCTCGCAGGTCAGCGTCGCGGTGAGTCAGATGGATGGCGTGACGCAGAACAACGCCGCGCTGGTGGAGGAGTCCTCCTCGGCTTCGCAGTCGCTCTCGGAACAGGCCAATGCTTTACGTGGCATGGTCGATTCGTTCCGCGTTCACAATCCGGCGTAAACAGAGCCGGCAGCAGGAGCTGCCGGTTTTATTTTGTGAGGGTGACGGGCTTTAAGTTTTTGACTGGCAGATCTATTCGCAGTGACTCAAGGCTGCCCGATTACACCAGCTGCCTCAGCGCGTCAGCAGTTGCTGGCAGGCGAGGTTATCCTGAGCGGCCCGCTGCTGCTCATCGGGCGTCAGCTGCTGCCAGTCGCCGACCACTTTGCGGCCCAGGCCAGGTTTAAAGCGGATTTTTTGCAGGGCGTAGTCAGAGTTACCGCCTTCGATAACGTTCTGCATTTGCTGAATGAACTGCTGCTCATCCTGATGATCGATGGCGCAGAACACGGCAACATAGTATGCCTTGTCTTCGTCGCTGTAGTGCGGGATAAACCACCAGGCCGCCGCGGCAATAATCAGCAGCAGCGGGAGCAGAAATTTCACTTTAGTCATCTTAGCTACCGGTTGGATATAAAAAAGTCAGCCGGATACGGCCAGACGCAGGGTGCGTATCCTGCCATAGATTCCGCTTTCCGGTCACGTTGTTAAACAGATGTTTAACTGAGGTTCAGACTCTGCCCGCCACATCCGCATCGCCTTGCCAGAATCCCCTTTCAACCCTGAACGTTAACAAACGCATTACTGTTAAAGGACGATCTGGCATGCTGAAGGCCGGTCCCGGCATCAGGAGAATAGCGTGAAAGTGATCGGTCTGTTAGGCGGAATGTCGTGGGAATCTACCGCACTTTACTACCGCATAATAAATCAGCAGGTAAAACAGCGGCTGGGCGGTCTGCACTCCGCGCAGCTGGTGCTCTTCAGCGTCGATTTCCAGCGCATTGAACAGCTACAGGCGGCGGGGGAGTGGCACCAGGCGGGAGAAATAGTCGCGGAGGCGGCACGCAATCTGGAGCGGGCCGGGGCTGAGTTTATCCTGTTGTGTACCAACACCATGCACAAGGTAGCCCCTCAGATCGACGCGGCGGTGGCGATTCCGCTGCTGCATATCGCCGATGCCACCGGACAGCGCATTCAGCAGGCCGGGCTGCGTAAGGTCGGCCTGCTGGCCACCCGCTTTACCATGGAACAGGATTTTTATCGCGGGCGTCTTCAGCAACAATTTAATCTGGAGGTGCTCACCCCGGATGAGGCCGATCGCGCTTTTGTCCATCAGGTGATTTATCACGAACTCTGTCTGGGTCATATTCATCCTGCGTCGCGCCAGCGTTTTGGTCAGATCATGCAGCAACTGGTGGCACAGGGAGCAGAAGGGATTATCCTGGGGTGCACCGAAATAACCCTGCTGGTGGATGCCACCGATGCCAGCGTACCGCTGTTTGATACCACCTCTATCCATGCGGAAGAGGCGGTGAACCAGGCGCTGGCCTGACGCTTTCAGGAGATCAGCATGAAAATCGATAATCTGCCGTTTGGTGTGACGCAGTGGGACCAGGTTGAAGAAATGATTCACCCCGGCGATCAGGGGCACGCGACCTGGCGAACCCTGAAGTTTAATCAGATCCGGGTTCGCATGGTGGACTATTCACCGGGCTACATCGCCGATCACTGGTGTGTTAAAGGCCACATTTTACTGTGTCTGTCGGGCGAGCTGCACACCGAGCTGGCCGATGGTCGTCGCTTCGTACTGACGCCGGGAGTCAGCTATCAGGTCGCGGATGACGCAGAACCGCATCGCTCCTCTTCGCCCACCGGGGCGCGGCTGTTTATCGTGGACTGACCGGCCGCAGAGGATACCCACCGCGCCGCCAGTAAGTGAATAATCAGGTTGTTGACACTTTTAAAAGTAAAATGAATATTCTTTATAAAAATCAGCAAAATTAATGGCTTATTTCATCAGAGTTATCTGGATCTGACGGGAATAATTTCCATCAGGTTGTATGCTTGAATCCTTATAAGATCATTCTGCATTCACCTGATTTGGGGAAGCCTGTGCTGATAAAAAAGAAGAAAGTTCGTTCCCATACCGAAGACCGACTGTTAGCGCTGGTGCTGGCGACCACCGCCGGTATCCTTAACGCGATGGCGCTGGGCGCGTTTGGTTTTTTCCCTTCGCACATGAGCGGTAACACTTCGCAGATCTCCGCCGAAGTGACCACCAGCGATCTCCACACCATGCTTTTTTTAGTGGTGCTGATTGTCGCCTTTGTGCTGGGCTGTACCGTTGCCAGACTCGCTGTGGTGGTGGGGCATAAACATAAACTCCGCACTATCTTCTGCCTGATTATCCTGGCGGAGGGAGCGGCCCTGACCGCGGCGTCGGTTTTTGAGCTGCTTTTCTACCGGCCAAGTTTCAACGGTGAAGTGCTGGTAATGCTGGGCTTTCTGATGGGGATTCACAACGCGACCTCGACCCAGCTCTCTAACGGGCGTGTCAGATCGACCCATATCACCGGCACCTTGACTGACGCGGGTATCGCGCTCGGCTCCTGGATCTTTTCGCACACCTCCCACGCCGCCCATCTTGAGACCGACGATCGCCGCTTTTTCCAGAAGGTGTTGCACACCCACCTCACCACGGTCTTCTCCTTTCTCAGCGGCTGTATTGCCGGTCTGCTGTTGTTTAAAGCCTATGGTTTTAACGCGATGGTGGGACTGGGGATCGTCCTGATGCTGGTGGCGCTCACCGCCATCGCGGTCACCGTTCAGCGCACCCGAAGAAGTCTCTACTGATAGCCACTCCCCTGAGTCGGGAACAGGCCCGATGCCGCGAAGGCAACGGGCCAGTGGGCTATTGCTGAGTGCACAGGGGCCGCACCACGATCTCATTCACATCAATATCGTCAGGTTGTTCGATGGCGTAGCGGACCGCACGGGCAATCGCGTCAGGCTGTAAGGCGATGGCGCGATAGTGCTGCATCGCTTCGGCCGCTGTCGAATCGGTGATGTTTGCAGCCAACTCGCTCTCCACCACACCGGGATGCACGCAGGTGACTCTGAGCTGACTGTTTTCCTGCCGCAACACACCGGAGATCGCCCGCACGGCAAATTGGGTGGCGCAGTAAACGGCTGCGATGGGCGAGACGGCCAGCGCGCCGACAGAGGCAATATTCATGATATGACTGTTTTTTGTTTAATCTATTGATTTTGTTATTTTTTTTAGTGAGTTATTGGGCGCGGTCTGTCAGTAATTGATTCAGTACCGCTACCTGCTCATCATTGCTTTCTGGCATCCACTTAACGCTGAAAATCAACTGCGCACTGGAGTGTCCCATCTGAAGCGATAAAAGATGTGTTTGCTCCGGCAGATTGAGACCAGTACGCATAAGTATGGTGGGTCTGATAAGCCTTGCGTCCTCGAAACTAACCTGTAATCACCCATTGAATATTTAACCTAAAAGCTAGCCAATAAAAAACTTTGAACTAAAAATGAATGAGTCGTCAGTTGTATTAGTTAAAGAGAGGTGAATTCTTTTCATCTTTGTTAAAACCAGGAAAATAATTTTTCGTGTATCACAACTTTCTGTAACTTTTATCGAATTTTAAGAGTGACTTAAATACAAGAGCGTCATCAGGTTACCAAAGTTGAAGAATATGACTGTTGAAATTAACAATTTTCTGGGCCCGTTTTCCCACAACTAAGTTTTGAAAACGATGACTGCAAGCGATATTCTGAATCAGCAATGCTGCAATGCTGCAATGTTGTTAGTTCAGGATGAAAATCTTTTTGGGGATAAAATATGGAAATGTTGAATCAAACGCAGTGGGGGATGGTTGCCGGTACATCTGGTGCATATGATCCTGCTTTTGCTGGTGCTGGTATGCGTCAGAGCCAGAGCGGCGGCAGGAGTAGCAATGGTCATGGCGGAACACCCTTTAATCCAAACCATCCAGATGTTATTACCTGCAATAATGGCATAATTGGTGGAATGATTTCTGGTTCTTTAGGCGGCGTCGGGGGGCTGGCTGTTGGGCTGATTGGTGGAGCGATTGCGGGAAATTGCTTCTCTAACGGAAATGGCGGCGGCGGAGGTAGTGGCTCTTCCAGTAACTGTGACGGCAGTAATACTTGCTCATGGTGAGATGAATGAACTCTAAGCTAATAAAATGCATATCAATATTTACAGGTATATTGATCTCGGCCTCATTATTAAGTGGTGCAAACGTAATGTTTGAAAGCTGGTTTGCTGCACCTGAAACAATTTCTAAAGTGCTAATCATGCTTTTATGTTTTATTGGTATGATAAAAGTTATTAACATTGCTCTGTCTTATTTTCTTTTGAAAAGATAATTATTAGCATGCAAATTAAAGGCTCGCTAAGGCGGGTTTTTTTTATTTTTGCGCACGCCAGTCAGTCGCTACACGCTTTTGAGGCCGCAGTGTTACATAACTCTCAACTAACAACATCAAGCCGCCATCATCCTGGTGGCGGGAATAAGAGCATGCTCAGAAAATAACCGGGCTTTTGGGCCACAGTGCTGTTGTGGCTGTATGCCCCTAAAACAGAATGGTGATATGCCGGGGTAGCATGTTTTCACTGCGACGAAGTACATAGGCAAAATTCCCATGGAGCAAGCGACTTCCGGACGCAGTTTCATGCAGCGCCCTGGCGATTTCGTCCATTGCCGAACGGATGCTGGGGGTGATGATTCGTACCGCCTGTGCCGTAGGCGGGGTCAGTTTCGGGATGGAGGAGACCTTTCAGCCCTGGCTGGCGCGGTAAGCTGGTGAGGCTGCTGAACGAGTGGCTTCCCCGCTTTATCGGGTTTACCTCTACTTTCCCAGCCGCAACAACCTCGCGCCGAAGCTGCGGGCATTCATCGATCACCTCCGGCTCTGATCAGCGCTGATACTGCTCGTCGCTGACCTGTTCCAGCCAGTCAACCGGGCTGCCATCCACCGATTCGGCGATGGCAATATGGGTCATGGCGTTATCCGGCGTTGCGCCATGCCAGTGCTTCACATTCTCCGGGATCCAGACAATATCGCCGCAGTTCATCACCTGAATCGCTTCGCCTTCACACTGAATCCAGCCCTGTCCATGCGTTACGATCAGGGTCTGCCCCAGCGGATGGGTATGCCATGCGGTGCGGGCACCCGGTTCAAAGGTCACGGTCGCGCCGCCGACACGAGCGGGTTCTGTCGCCTGGAAAGGGGCATCAATTCTTACCGTACCGGTAAAATAGTCGGCGGGGCCCTGGCGGGAAGGAAGTGAACCGTTGGCGATAATTTTCATTGTTAACTCCTGCATCTGAGTGAAGAGCTAAAGTTTAGCCGCTGGTCGGGGCGGTCATTAGCCCACGCATCCGGCAAGCAGCTATGAATCCGATTCATTAATC
Organism: Pantoea sp. C2G6; assembly: GCF_051336815.1. Lineage (NCBI taxonomy): Bacteria > Pseudomonadati > Pseudomonadota > Gammaproteobacteria > Enterobacterales > Erwiniaceae > Pantoea > Pantoea sp. C2G6. Next base: position 40,907 of record NZ_JBGMNJ010000004.1, on the reverse strand, counting down.
GCCCCTGACTCTGTTTCAGCTGCTGATGTTGTAGCGGGTGATGATATTAATCCGGGAGTAGGGTGCCGGTGGCGCTGAAACGGGCAGGAAGCCATGAAACTCCAGCAGGGTGCGGAAGGCATGCTGCGCATCTAGTTGCAGATTATGCTCGATCAGCGCGTCAATTTTGCCTTCGGCCAGCAGCGCCCGGTTTTCACTGTCGAGATCGTGGCCGATCACCGCGTTGAGCGGACGGTGCTGTTCGGCAAAGGCACGCAGTATGCCGGGATTGCCGCCCCCGACGGTGTAGACCGCGTCTGTTTCCGGGTGCCGTTGCAGAAACTGTGTCACCGCCTGATGCATCCGCAGATCAATACCGTAACCGCCCGCCAGCACGCTGACCTGGTGCTGCGGCGCAAACTGCTGCATGGCACGCTGGAAACCCTCGATACGCTCCTGCTCGCCGACGAAATCGCGACTGCCGGTGATCGCCACGATATGCGAACGCGCGACCCGCAGCCACCGGGACATCAGAAACGCAGCCAGTTTACCGGCATCAAAATTATCCATGCCGATGTAGCGCAGTCGCGCGCTACTGGGTAAATCACTCATCACGGTAACAACCGGCACGCGCTGTTTCAGCAGCGCCTCGATGGCCGGATTGAGACGTTCGGAACTGGCGACTTTCAGGATCACGCCATGACTGTGAAGCGCACTTTTATTCAGCAGACTGATGATCTCATCAGTGCTGAAGTGCGTGCTGAAGTGGAAACGTAACTGCAATTTAAAGGCGGCAAAACTGGCAATCTGACTGCTGAACGCATGGCGTATCAGCGGCTGAAAGCGGTCAGGGGTATGCATAATCACATCGAAATAGATTGTCCTCCCCCTGGCCAGCCCCGCTTTCTGCGTCAACTCCAGGTCGGCGATAGCCTGCTGAATACGGTGCTGGGTGCGGGCATGGACCCGGCCGCGCTGGTGCAGCGCCCGATCGATGGTCGCCAGGCTCAGCCCTGACTGGGCGGCAATCTGTTTTAGGGTGAATTTTGCCATGTGCGACTCGCTGAACCTGATGTTACCCCTGTTTTATCATACTGCCGGGTTCTGAACATCTTTCAGCCAATAGCGCAGATATTTCTCTGAATTGCACCTGCCCGATTTTCAATAAACCCTAAATATATTACCGTCATGACCGCGCGGTTTTTCAGTGGTTGCTACTCTGTAAACTGGCTGCCATCGAAATAGGACCGGATAATATTCCAGACATGGATAAATAATAACCGCCCTACCGCTTCGCTTATATTTTCTCAGGCGACGGCTTTTTTGTTTTTTAACTTCTGCTAATGATAGACTGTATATGCATACACCGTCTGGAGGTCGTGTGAAGGACGATAAAGATAAAGAAATCCGTGCGCTGGTGGGTGCGGTAGTGAGTGATTTGATTAAAGCAGGAGAGCCGGTTCATTTTCATGATATTACGGACGCCCTGTTTCGCCTCAGCGAAGAGACGCGAGACGGCAGACTTAAAGCGCTATGCCAGGAAGCGATCAGCTTTTTTACCCGCAAAATGCATTAGGGTTGATGGCGTTGATAACTGACGCCAGCCCCGTTCCCGATTCAGTGTCACTACCCTCCACGTAAAAGCGGCGGAAATGTCTATCGATTAGCCTGCTGCTTATCGCTTTTTTAATCAACGCCGCTCACTGCGCAGGCAAATATATATCTGAAGCTATCTTTTGGTGACGGCTTCCATCATTAATCGCTGATCTGTTCCGCTGCTGTTATTTATCAGGCTGATGAGGCGGGCATCATAGGGCAGGGCAATATCAGCAAGGCAAATGGCCAGTCTGAAATAGCAGCATGCGCTGAGAGTCTGGGTTAGCGGATAATAGTAATAATAGCGGTTCGCTTTCGCAAAGAGTCACATTAATCAGGCTGAGCCGCAGAGGTTAAGGGGATGGGGGCCTCTGCGCTATCAGCGATAACGCAGAGTAAAGGGTCAGATACCGGCGTCATCCGGGGTGCGGCCCACCACAATTTCCAGCGTTTTCCGCACCACATCGAGTCTGACGACGTCTGAAGTGCTTTCCATTTCCGCAATCAGGTAGAGGATGATGGCTTTATTCGTCACACGTCCCTGGTCAGCCACAATATCCCGAATCACTGCGCCCAGCAGTTCGGTTTCCGAAGCAAGCTGATCGCCCGCGCTCCGAAAAAACTCAATGATGGATGAATCTGATGATGAGTGTTGCATGTTTTTTATTTCTCTGAGGAAAATGTGTTAGACGCAATGGATGAAGACAAAATCGAGTGTAGACGCTGTTTGCGTTTTGCCCAGCCGGAGACGAAAGTTTTCTCTTTGAGGTTGCCGCTTCGCTTATATCCAGCCGGACGCGACAGGCTCCCGGCACGGTCACTCAGTGCTTCTTGGAACCTTCCGGTGGACCATCGCTGTTCATACGATGCGCTGCGTTGTCCCGTTCAGCCGCTTCACTGTTCACCCGCTTGCGGGCTGCGACCATACCGTTACGGACTTCGACGATAGCTTTGCGGATTATCGCGACTTTCGTTTCATCGTCAGCATCGGCAGCCATAAGTTCTAGCTGTGTAATCAGGGCGTTGCTGGACACCGGTTTGTCTGACTTGAGTAATGTCAGAACGGCTTCACCGATCATGACATCTGTCAGTTTCTCATCTTCACTTCTGTACATACTGGCTTCTCAGATTACGAATTATTGGCCACGCTGCGAGTCCGTAGCATTAGCAGGCGCTATCTAAGGCGGCTGTTACGGGAGAGCAGTGCAGGGCTTCGTTAATGCGGTAAATAGTCCGATCAGAGTGGCTGACAAAGGGCTGAGATGGCATGCCATCTCAGCCCTGAATACCATTAATTTTCGCGGCGAAAGAGCAGGGCAATCAGCTCATGCAGATGGCTCTCTTCCTCAGGCGTGGCAGCCAGTTCAAGGCGGCGTAACAACTTACTACAGATCGTTTTGCGGCTAAGGGTGTGACCTGCGCGCAGAATTTCCACCACTACTGAACCCAGTGTCTCCTGCTGCGAGGGTGAATTAGCCTGATTGAAATAACGGGCAATATCACTGATCGCTTCCGGGGCCTGTCCGTTCTGACGCATGGTGTTGTCCTCAGGTGGTTAAAATGTGTCGCACTCTGGTTGCGCAAGTTATACATCTTTAAAAAACTTGTACAGAATTTTGAATTTTTAGCCGAATTATTTTTGTGCAAAAAGTGCTATTGATTTTAAATCAAAGACTTAGAAAGAGTGCGCAGGACAGGGAAATTGTACCAAATTCTTGTATCGTTTTGCCATCATCGGGGACCGTTCCGACCTGCTGTTAGCGTCACAGGTCGGCAGCGGAGGGAGGCAGAAAGGTCAATGTTTAAACAGGATGTCATCAGCAGAGAGAGGATTGGCACCGTCGCTGGTAAAGTTCTTCGCTAACCAGGTTCGTGGGCCACTGGTCCGCGAACCGATAGTTTTGAACCCCATCAGCCACTGCCGCGCATGTTGCAGTTGCTCAAGACGCGTCTCGTCGGTTTCCGCACTGGCCATCACCTGTAACTCTTTGATCAGCAGCTCAACATTCACTTCCTGACCAGCATTAAACAGGTTCATTGCGGCTTCGCCAATGATGACATTCGCTTTTTCGTCGCTGGAAAAATACAAATTTTCCTCCTGATTGATTGCGGTACGTGACTTCAACTGTAGCAAAAAATTTCACGATATTTAATTAACTTTACCGATGGGTAAGCATCTATTGAGGAATAAAAAATCCGCCTGGCTGTTACCAGACGCTGTGACGTGAAACGACCGTTGCCCCGCAACCCACAGCCGATAGTTGCTGCTGCGCGGTATTGCCTCAGCCTGCCTGCCGCCCGATTTTGCAAAAATCGGGCTGATTTTCCTGCAATGACACCGCCCAAAAAACTGACATCATAAAATTTAAATCCTTTTAAATCAGTGGATAACGTCTGATGTTTACAAAAGTTCGCATAACGCGGGCTGCGCTGAAGAAACTTCACACTCCGCACCCTGTCGCAAATATATAGCCTGTGCTATAAAAATTAGCACTGGCTATTTTTGCTTTACTTTTAATCACCTCTGGAGATCGCACTATGCTCGCGACCGGAAAAATATCGACGCTGTTACGCGGTGTGCTGTTATTCGCTGCCCTGACCGGCAGCAGTTATGCTACAGAAAAATTTAAGGTTGTTACCACCTTCACGGTGATTGCTGACATGGTGAAAAATGTGGCGGGTGACGCGGCTGAAGTGACCTCAATCACCAAACCGGGCGCGGAGATCCATAACTATCAGCCAACCCCTGGCGATATTAAACGGGCGCAGGGGGCACAGCTGATCATGAGTAATGGGCTCAATCTCGAAAGCTGGTTTCAGCGCTTTTATCAGCATCTGAACGGGGTGCCGGAGGTGGTGGTTTCCACCGGGATCACTCCTGTCGGCATCAACGAGGGGCCTTACAATGGCAAACCCAATCCGCACGCCTGGATGTCGCCCGATAATGCGCTGATCTATGTCGATAACATCCGTGACGCGCTGGTGAAGTACGATCCCGCCCACGCTGAAACCTATCGTCAGAACGCCACCACCTATAAGCAAAAAATTACTGATGTGCTGGCCCCTCTGCGCCAGCAGATTGCCGGGATACCGGAGAATAAGCGCTGGATGGTGACCAGCGAAGGCGCGTTCTCTTATCTGGCGCGCGATCTCGGCATGAAAGAGCTTTATCTCTGGCCGATCAACGCTGACCAGCAGGGAACGCCGCAGCAGGTGAGAAAGGTGATCGATCAGGTCAGGAAGCATGCGATTCCGGCGATATTCAGCGAAAGCACCGTCTCCGACAAACCCGCCCGCCAGGTAGCGCGTGAAACCGGCGCGCATTACGGAGGGGTACTCTATGTCGATTCCTTAAGCCCGGCGCAGGGAGCGGTGCCGACCTACCTCGATCTGCTGAGAGTGACCACTGAAACGCTGGTACAGGGCATCCGGGCGGGGGAAAAAACGCAATGAAAGAGACGATTGTGGTTTCCGGCGTCAGCGTGACCTATCGCAACGGTCACACCGCGCTGCATGATGCCAGTTTCAGCGTGCCGGGCGGTTCGATCGCCGCGCTGGTGGGCGTAAATGGTTCAGGCAAGTCGACCCTGTTCAAGGCGCTGATGGGCTTTGTCCGGCTGGCCAGCGGCAGCATCTCGGTGCTGGACATGCCGACCCGACAGGCGCTGCGTCAGAGCCTGATCGCCTATGTGCCGCAGTCGGAAGAGGTCGACTGGTCGTTTCCGGTGCTGGTGGAAGATGTGGTGATGATGGGCCGCTACGGTCATATGGGCCTGCTGCGCCGTCCCCGGTCACACGATCGGCAGATCGTCAGCGAGGCGCTGGCGCGGGTCGACATGCTGGCTTATCGCCATCGTCAGATTGGTGAGCTCTCCGGCGGACAGAAGAAAAGGGTGTTTCTGGCGCGCGCCATTGCGCAGCAGGGCAGCGTGATCCTGCTGGATGAGCCTTTTACCGGCGTGGATGTGCAGACCGAGGCCAGAATCATCAGTCTGCTGGGTGAGCTGCGGGCGGAAGGCAAAACCCTGCTGGTTTCAACCCACAACCTGGCATCCGTCACCGAATTCTGCGATTACACCGTGATGGTGAAAGGCACCATTGTGGCCAGCGGTCCGACCGCGACCACTTTTACGGCCGCTAACCTGGCGCGTGCGTTCGACGGCATGCTGAGGCATGTGGCGGTGAAAGGGCTGGATGAGAGGAGTATTAGCGATGATGAGCGCCCTTTTATTGCCGCGCCTCTTTCACCTGATAGGGGAGAGTGAGCATGGAACTGTTGCTTGAGCCGTTTGGCTATCACTACATGCTTAATGCGATGTGGGTCTCGGCGATGGTGGGCGGCCTGTGCGCCTTTCTCTCCTGCTATCTGATGCTTAAAGGCTGGTCGCTGATCGGAGATGCGCTCTCGCACGCCATTGTACCCGGCGTGGCAGGCGCTTATATGCTGGGGCTGCCGTTTGCGCTGGGGGCTTTTCTCTCCGGCGGGCTGGCGGCGGGAAGTATGCTGCTGCTGAATCAGCGCACCCGACTGAAAGAGGATGCGATCATCGGCCTGATCTTCTCCTCCTTTTTTGGGCTTGGGCTGTTTATGGTGTCGCTCAATCCCACCGCGGTGAATATTCAGACCATTGTGCTCGGCAATATTCTGGCGATTGCCCCGGCCGACATTCTTCAGCTGGCGCTGATTGGCGGGCTGTCGATACTGATTCTGTTTTTCAAATGGAAAGATCTGATGGTGACCTTCTTTGATGAAAATCACGCACGCGCCATCGGTCTGCGGCCGGAACGTCTGAAAATCCTCTTCTTTACCCTGCTGGCGGCCTCCACCGTGGCGGCGCTGCAAACCGTCGGTGCGTTTCTGGTGATCTCTCTGGTGGTGACGCCCGGCGCGACCGCCTGGCTGCTCAGCGATCGCTTCCCGCGCCTGCTGATAATTGCGGTGGCAATCGGCAGCGTCACCAGCTTCCTTGGTGCCTGGGCGAGTTACTATCTTGATGGCGCAACGGGCGGCATTATCGTGGTGGCGCAGACCCTGCTGTTCCTGCTCGCTTTCGTCTTCGCGCCGAAACATGGCCTGCTGGCCAACCGCCGTCGCGCCCGTAGTGGTGTGGCAAAGGAGCCTGTCTGATGTGGCTATCTGAACCTTTTCAGTTCGCTTTTATGAACCACGCGCTGCTGATTGCGCTTATCGTGGCGGTTCCCTGTGCGCTGCTGTCGCTGTTTCTGGTGCTGAAAGGCTGGGCACTGATGGGCGATGCCATGAGTCACGCAGTGTTTCCCGGCATCGTTCTCGCCTGGATGGTGGGCGCGCCGCTGGCGGCGGGCGCGTTTTTGGCAGGTCTGTTCTGCGCGCTGGCCAGTGGCTTTGTGCAGGACAACAGTCGTATCAGGCAGGATACGGTGCTGGGGATTGTCTTTTCCGGCATGTTTGCCGTGGGCCTGATCCTCTATATCGCCGTCCGGCCAGAGGTCCATCTCGACCACATTCTGTTTGGCGATATGCTGGGCATCACCGGAGCCGATATTGTTCAGACCCTGATGATTGCCGTGCTGATCGTGGTGGTTATCGCGGCGAAATGGCGTGATTTTATGCTGTTCAGCTTCGATCCGCAGCAGGCGCAGGTCTGTGGTCTGCCTGCGCGCTGGCTTCACTATGGTCTGCTCTGCATGGTGTCGCTGACCATCGTGGCGACGCTGAAAGCGGTGGGGATTATCTTGTCGATTTCGCTGCTGATCGCGCCCGGTGCCATCGCCGTGCTGCTCACCCGCCGCTTTGGCTACGCGCTGCTGGTGGCGGTGCTGGTTGCCGTGCTGGTGTCGCTGAGCGGCGTGTATCTCTCGTTCTTTATCGACAGCGCGCCAGCGCCCACCATCGTGGTGCTGTTTGCCCTGCTGTTTATGGTCACGCTGGTGCTGACAGGCCGCAAAACCCGTCGGCTGGAACGTCAGCGACGCAGCGTCCGTTGATCCTGCCTCAGCCGCGGTAGCGCAGCGCGTCAATCAGCAGCGCAAAAGCGCGGGTGTGCTGCCTGCGGCTGGGATAGTAGAGGTAGTAGCCCGCAAAGGGTTCACACCAGTCGGCCAGCACCTGCACCAGCCGCCCGCTCTCAAGATGTTCCGCCACGCTATCCTGCGGCACACAGGCGATCCCCATACCGGAAAGCGCCGCATCGATGCGCGAGGAGAGATAATTGAAGATCAGCTGTCCCTCCACTTTGACCCGAACCGGTTTACCCTCGCGCATAAATTCCCAGTGATAGAGACCGCCCAGCGTCGGCAGCCGCATGTTGATACAGTTATGCTGATGCAGATCGTAAGGCGTCATCGGGATGCCATGCTGATCGAAATAGTCGGGTGACGCCACCACACTCATGCTCCAGTCCGGGCCGATGCGCACCGCCACCATATCTTTTTCCACCTGCTCACCCAGCCGCACCCCGGCGTCAAACCGTCCGCTGACAATATCGGTCAGGCTGTTATCCGCCGAGAGTTCCACCTTCACCCCCGGATAGCGCTGCAAAAAGGGTTTAAGCCGCGGCCACAGGGTTGAGGTCAGCGCATGCTCGCCGGCGTTGATGCGGATGGTGCCGGAGAGGGCACCCTGACGGTCAGTGACGCTGACCAGTTCCGACTCAATGGCGCTGAGCAGTGGAGCGATATTTTTAATCAGCTGCTCACCTGCGTCGGTAGGGGCGACGCTGCGGGTGGTGCGGGTCAGCAAACGGAGATCGAGTCGCTCCTCCAGACCGCGAATCGCATGGCTCAGCGCCGATTGCGATACCCCCAGCTTCGCCGCCGCCTGGGTAAAACTGCGCGCCTCCGCCACCGCCATCAGATAGAGCAGGTCGGTAAAATTTTCTTTCAGCATAGATCCTCTTGCCGGTTGAACCTGAGACAACAGCCGCAGCAGGTTCGTTGATGAAGGTCAGACAGGCTGCGTCACCTGCGCTGCAATCTGACCCGACTGGTCGCTCCGTCGTTTCACCTTTTGCGCCTTCATTGATGAAATCAGCACATAAGCCTGTTTAATCGCGCCGATAAGCGCCTGATAATTTTTTCCAGCTATTTCAATGGAATCAGGCGATTCACGACTGATTCTGACGTCTGTTCAGGCCGCTCTGCGCCTCGGATAAGGCTGACTTTTTACCGGCTTGCCCGCCAGATTGTCAAAAAGCTGCTAAACCTTAAGGCAGAGATAGACGTGTAAAGATTAGGGTTATCCGCTTTTTCCCCGATGACTATCCCGTCCAGAACCAACCCATAACAATTACATCTTTCAGCCTCCAACAATGGGAAGCAGACAATGTCGGAAAAAATATCGCTAACAATGCAGGTCAACGGTCAGCCGCAGCAGATGCAGGTCGATCCCCGCGTGACCCTGCTCGACGCGCTGCGTGAGCATCTTAACCTGACCGGCACCAAAAAAGGGTGCGATCAGGGACAGTGCGGCGCCTGCACGGTGCTGGTCAATGGTCAGCGGGTGCTGAGCTGCCTGACGCTGGCGGCCCAGGCGGAAGGCGCGGAAGTGACCAGCATAGAAGGGCTGGCGTCCACCGAAGGCGAACTGCATCCGGTGCAGCGCTGTTTTGTGGAAAACGACGCCTTCCAGTGTGGCTACTGTACACCAGGACAGATTATGTCCGCTGTCGCCTGTATTAAAGAAGGACATGCGGGTTCGGACGATGAGATCCGCGAATATATGAGCGGCAACCTCTGCCGTTGCGGGGCGTATCCGCACATTGTGGACGCGATCAAACAAGCCGCGGCTGAGATGGCGAAGGAGTCCGCATGAATGAGTTCAGCTGGAAAGTTGCGCAGTCGCCGGAAGAGGCCGCTGTGCTGAAACAGCAGCCTGGCAGCCAGATCCTGGCGGGCGGCACCACCCAACTCGACCTGATGAAGTGCGGCGTTTTCACGCCGCCGCAGCTGATTGGCATCAGCGGGTTGAGCGCGCTGAAAACCCTGCGGTTTGATGAAGATAAAATCAGCGCCGGTGCGCTCACCACCATGAGCCAGCTGGCCGAACACCCCGACTGTCAGCAGAACGCCCCGGCGATCTACGGCAGTTTATGGCAGGCCGCTTCACCCCAGATCCGCAATATGGCGACGCTGGGCGGCAATTTACGTCAGCGCACCCGCTGTGCCTACTACCGCGATCCGGCCACCTTCTCCGCCTGTAACAAACGCAATCCTGGCTCCGGCTGTGCCGCACGGGATGGGGTCAACAGCAACCATGCCATTCTGGGTGCCAGCGAGAGCTGCATCGCGGTCTATCCCGGCGATCTGGCGGTGGCGCTGGTGGCGTTTGACGCCATTGTTCTACTGCAAAATTCGCAGGGCGAAAGCCGCCGCGTGGCGATTGATGATTTCTTCCTGCTGCCGGGTGACACTCCCGACCGTGAGCATGATCTGCGCGACGATGAAATTATCGTGGCCATCGAGGTGCCGCAGACCGCCTCTCTGCGCCACTCCCACTACCTGAAAGTACGTGACCGCAGCTCGTATGAGTTCGCCGCCGCCAGCGCCGCCGCCGGTTTCACCCTGGAGAACGGCGTGATGCGTGATGTCCATATCGCGCTGGGCGGAGTGGCGACCAAACCCTGGCGGGTTCGCTCGGTCGAGCAGGCGCTGGAAGGCCAGCCGTTCAGTGAAGAGACGGTGTTCCAGGCGGCAGAACTGATCACCCAACAGACTCAGGCGCTGACCCATAACGCCTATAAAGTAAAACTGGCCCCGCGCGTGATTGCGCGTGCGCTGATGGCAGCAGGAGAGACCGCATGAGTGATGTAAACGACCAGGCGCGCCGCGATCTGTTCAGGGCGACGGCAGCAGCGTCGGCGGTGGAGACGCAGAGCGCCAGCGACACCGCCACCCCGGAGCCGAAAACCGCCAGCCCGCTGGAAGGGCTGGGCGCGGCGCGTTCGCGCGGGGATGGCAAAGTCAAAGTCACCGGCGAGGCGCGTTACGCCATCGAACATCAGCCGGAAAACCCGCTCTATGGCGTGGTGATCCAGTCAACCGTCGCCAGCGGCCGTATCAGCCGCATGTCGGTTGAGCAGGCGCAGCAGGCAAGCGGAGTGGTGGCGGTCTATACCCATCTGAACTCGCTGAAAATCAACAAACCCGTCGCGATTGCCGACGGCGGCGCGGCGCAGTCGACCTACACCCCGATTCAGGATGATGTGATTATCCATAACGGTCAGAACATCGGCCTGGTGGTGGCGGAGACCTTTGAGCAGGCTACCTATGCCGCCTCGCTGGTGGAGGTTGAGTATGAAACCACACCGGCGCTGATTTTCGCCACCGACGAGGGCGTCGAGCCGAAGCCGGTTTCGAAGCAGGATATTGATCTGGGCGATGCGCAGACGGCGATGCAGCAGGCGGAGGTGCGGGTGAATGAGCGCTACACCACGCCGCGCGAATACAATATGCCGATGGAGCCGCACGCCTGTATCGCTTACTGGCAGGATGGCCGGATGACAGTCTGGGAGCCGAGCCAGTGGGTGGCGGGGGCGCAGCGGGAAATTGCCGAGTGGATGGGCATTGAGGTTGAAGCCGTACGGATTATCTCACCCTATGTCGGTGGCGGCTTTGGCTCTAAGCCGGTGCCCTATACCCACGTGGCGCTGGCCAGCGTCGCGTCGCGCGCGCTGAACCGTCCGGTCAAAGTCTCGCTGACCCGCCCGCAGACCTTTACCGGGCTGGGCGGTCGCCCTGCGACCTCTCAGCAGCTGGAGCTGGGCGCATCACGTGACGGAAAGATTCAGGCGATTATCCAGCGCAGCTTCAGCGAAACCTCGCTGATTGACGTCTTTGCCGAGAACTGTAGCAAAGTGACCGCCCGGATGTACGCGGTCGGCAACGTCTCCGCGCAGCATCAGGTCCGGCCAATCAATACCGTTACCCCAGGCTGGATGCGCGCGCCGGGCGAAAACCCCAGCGCCTTTGGTCTGGAAGTGGCGATGGATGAGATGGCCTACGCCCTGAATATCGACCCCCTGGAACTGCGGCTGCGCAACTGGGCGGATAAAGATTATCAGCTTGATCTGCCGTGGAGTTCGCGCCGTCTGAAAGAGGCGTACCAGAAAGGGGCTGAAGCCTTTGGCTGGGATCAGCGCATCATGGCGCCGCGCTCCATGCGCGAGGGACGCGAGCTGATTGGCTGGGGCATGGCTTCCGGCACCTATCCGGTCAACAAGCTGCCGGCTGAAGCGAAGATCATCCTGACGCCGCAGGGCAAATTTGTGGTGCAGTGCGCCGGTGCGGACATCGGCACCGGCACCTACACCATTCTGGCGCAGACCGCCGCCGACATTCTGGGCGTCGCTTCCAGCACCATCGAGGTACAACTGGGCGACACCGAACTGCCGCGCACGGGTGTGGCCGGGGGATCGCAGCTGGCGGGCAACGTGACCGCCGCGGTGAACGATACCGCCAAAAGAATGCGCGACCAGCTGCTGAGGCTGGCCAGCGAACTGCCCGCGTCACCGCTGAAAGGCACGCCGCTGTCGCAGTTAACGCTGACGGCGGACGGTGTTAAGCACAACGATCGGGCGGTCTCCTTCGCGCAGCTGGCGGCGCAGGCCCCGGCGGAGAGTCTGGCGGTAAAAGGTGGCACCTTCCCGGAAGATATGTCGCAAAGTGAGCGTGACCGGATGGTGCGCAACCTTAACGACATGAGCCGCCCGGAGGCTTTTTCTGCCCACAGCTGGAGCGCACAGTTTGTGGAAGTGCGGGTGGATGAGGATTTCGGCACTATCCGGGTAAAACGGATGGTGGCGGCGCTCGACAGTGGTCGTCTCTACAACCCTAAACTGGCGCGCAGCCAGTGGATTGGCGGGATGATCATGGGTGTCGGCCAGGCGCTGATGGAAGAGGGGATCGTCGATCCGCGTAACGGCCGGGTGATCAATAACAACCTGGCGGATTACCTGGTGCCGGTCAACGGCGATATTCCGAGCATCACCACCATCAACGTCGGCGAGCCCGATTTTGAGGCGACCACCATGGGCGGTAAAGCGGTGGGTGAGCTGGGGATCGTCGGCGTCGCGGCGGCGATCAGCAACGCGGTATTCCACGCCACCGGCAAGCGGGTACGCGATCTGCCGATTACCCTCGATAAAATCATCTGACCCTGGCGGTCAGCTGCATGATGTGCCGCTATGCGGGCGCGGGCTGATGCCTGCGCCCGTTTTTCACCTTCTGTCGGAGAGCGAGATTGAAAATAGCCCTGGTTATGCTGGCCGCCGGAATGAGCCGTCGTTTTCGCCAGCAGGCGGGTGAGCACAAGCTGCTGGCCGATCTCGGCGGTAAGCCGGTGTTACAGCGCACCCTGAATCAGGCCGCCGCCAGCGGGCTTGATCTGTTTGTGGTGACGCGCCCGGACGAACCGGCGCTTCAGGCGCTGCCGGAGCCGGCCAGCCTGGTGCTGTGCGACAGCCACGGGCTGGGCGAGTCTATCTCGGCGGGGGTCAGGGCCAGTCGCGATTATGATGGCTGGCTGATTGCGCTGGGCGATATGCCATTTGTTACGCCAGCCAGCTACCGTGCCGTCAGCGCCGCGCTGGCGGAGGCCACCATCGTCAGGCCGTGGGTCGATGGCCAGCCAGGCCATCCGGTGGGTTTTCAGCGCAGCTGTTACCCGATGCTGAGCACCTTACAGGGTGACGCCGGGCCGCAGGCGCAGGTGAAGTCTCTGGCGATGCGGCTGCCGCTTAGCGATCGCGGCTGCCTGTGTGATATTGATTTCCCCGCTGATCTGCATTTACTAAAGGAATTTTCATGATAACGCTGGATCAACGTGTTATTAACGCGGCACTGCGCAGCAGCCAGGCGGGTCAGCGGGTCTGGCTCTGTACCGTGCTGCGCACCTATGGCTCCTCGCCGCGCGCCCCCGGCACCCTGATGACGGTGAACGAGGCGGGTGAATATTGCGGTTCGCTGTCGGGGGGCTGTATCGAAGAGGATTTTCTGACGCAGTTGGCGGCCGGTGCTTATCGCGCCAGCAGCCAGCGGGTGCGTTACGGCGAGGGCGGGCTGCGTCCTGACGTCAGCCTGCCCTGCGGCGGCAGCCTGGAGATCGTGATTGAGTGCCTGCCGCCCGATGAGACCACGCTGGCGCTGCTGAGCGCGATGCAACGGGCGCTGAGCGGACAGCAGCCGCTGGTCAAACTGATTGGACCTGGCGAGCGTGCCCGGTGGGAAACGCTCGCCACCGACCGGGTGCTGCCAGCCATCAGCGTCAGCGAGCAGCAGCTTCTCCTGCCGGTAGGGGCGATCCCGGAACTGCTGGTGGCGGGTTACTCCAGCGTGGCGTTTGAGTGCATCCGCCTCGGGCAGATACTGGGCTTTCATGTGCGGGTCTGTGAACATCGCCCTGAGATGCTGCCCGAGCTGGAGCAGCACTTCAGCGGCGCGGATAACGTCACCCTGGTGGCGCAGCATCCGGCGCGCTGGCTGGAGCTGAACGGGGCGCATGCCGCCGTCGCGATTGTGGCGCTGACCCACGATCCGCGCATCGACGATTTAACCATGATGGAGGCGATCGCCACCCCGGCGTTCTATATCGGCATCATGGGCTCGGCGAAAAACAGCGAAAAACGCCGGGCGCGGCTGCAACAGATTGGCGGTATGGATGGCGCGGAACTCGACCGTATTCATGCGCCCATTGGCCTGCCCATCGGCAGCAAAACCCCGGCTGAGATTGCGCTGTCGGTGATGGCTGACATCGTGCGGGTAAAAAACCGCGGGCCGTCAGCGGCCTGACCCCGGCGTTGCCTCGGGTGCCAGCCGATAGAGGTAGCTGCCGGAGTAGGGGATCGGCAGAAAATCACGGAACAGCTGCCGCAGTGTCTGTTCGGGATCGACATCGCTGAACAGCTGCGGATAGAGCGTCGTGGCAAAAAATTCGGTGGCGACCACATGCCAGGGGCTGAGATAGAAGTTGTGCCAGATCGCCCCGGCGTGACCGTCCCGCAACGCCGTCAGCTGTTTCAACGCATTCTGCTGACCGGTCAGCGCCAGCAGGCTCTGGCGGGTCTGCGCCGGTGTCACCGCCGGACCCAGCTTCAGCGCGCCCGCCTCATCGGCGCTGCCGGTGCCGGTGGCAAAGTAGTAGTCCGGCTGCGCGGCGATCACGCTCTCTTCACTCAGCCGTCCAAACACCCCTTTAACCTGCGGGCTGGCGATGTTATCGCCCCCGGCAAAGCGCAGCAGCTCCCCGAGGTTGCCATTCACCGAGGTGACACAGCATTCACTGCGCCGTCCGAGATGCAGCTGCAACAGCACGGTCGGTTTCGCGCCATGATAGCTGGCCAGCCGCCGGGCAATACGCTGCATATGACTGCGGTAAAAGCGATTAAAGTCGGCGGCCCGCTGCGGCTGATTCATGACCTCGCCCAGCAGGGTGATGCTGCGCTCGGTATTCTTCAGCAGCTGCACCCGCAGGTCGATCTTCAGCACCGGAATATGCGCCGCGGCGAGCATCCTCTCCAGCTGCGCACCGCTTTCACTGCCGCGCGCCAGCTGCGGCAGGATCACCAGATCGGGCTTCAGCGCGATCACCTGCTCAGGATTCAGGTCATTGACGCCATCCAGACCCAGCGCCGGAATATCGCGCATCTGCGGGAACTGGCGGGCAAAAAGCTGCCAGGTCTGGGGATCATACTTCTTCAGATCGAGCGGCCAGCCCGCAATCTGTTGCAGCGGGTTGCCGGGCGTCAGCAGCGCGAGGCTGTAGAGCATCCGGCTTTCACCCAGCACGATACGCTGCGGATGATCGGGAATCGTCACCTGGCGACCGGTAATGTCGGTCAGGGTGCGCGCCTCTGCGCCTGTGGCGATCATCAGCGCGAGCAGCAGCGCCGTGCGCAGCCTGCTGCGTAACAGATTAAAATTCAACACGGGCCTGCACCATCAGATTACGGGTTTCACCTTCACGGACGCGCAGATTGCCGCCGCTTGAACTGTAGTAGTGCTTATCAAACAGGTTGTTCAGGTTAAGACGCAGCTCGGTTTTCTCGCCGAACAGCCGGTTATTCCACGCCACAAAGCTGTCCGCCACCACGTAGTCGGGCAGGGTAAAGCTGTTGTCAGGATCGCCGGCGCGACTGCCGACGTAGCGCGCTCCACCGCCGAGCCGCAGCGTACCGGGCAGGCCGGTGATCGACACATCATGACTGAGATAGAGCGCGCCGGCATGGCGCGGCGCATTCTGTAAACGGTTGCCGTTATTGGCCGGATTCACACGATCCTCAACAATTTCCGCCTGGTCATAACTGTAGTTGGCGCTGAGATCCCAGCCTGGCGCAATCTCACCGTTCAGCTCAAATTCGGCACCGCTTGAGCGGGCTTTATCGATGGCGCGCGTGCTGCCGTTAATGCTCAGTGACATCGCCTTTTCATCAATCCGATAGAGCGCCACCGAGGCGAACAGTTTCGGTGACAGCTGCCATTTACTGCCGACCTCCCAGCTGGTGCCCTGTTCCGGCTTGCCGACGTTGCCGTCATCATCCACGTCGGTGGAAGGCGTGAAGGATTTACTGACGCTGGTATAGAAAGAGAGGTCGGGCGTCAGTTTGTAGATCACCCCCGCCTGCGGCAGAAACTTATTGCCCGCATCGTTCAGGGTTTCGACCTGCGGATTTACGCCGCGTGAGGCGCGCTGTTCGTAGTGCTGATAACGGCCACCCAGCACCACAATCCAGTCGGATGACAGGGAAATGCTGTCTTTGGCGTAGAGTGACCGGCTGTGAATGCGATTCAGGTTATTGGCGTTAGCGCTGTTTTCGGTGCTCTGGTCGGTGACCGGCGACAGCCGATCATAAGTGGGATCGAAAAAACTGAAGTCGCGGTTGACCTTACCCTGATACTGGTGGGCGCGATAGGTCTGGTTCATCTCATAGTCGGTGCCCGCCACCAGCGCGTGTGACATTCCCAGAATCTCCGGGTTGCCCAGCAGATCCCAGCTGACATATTTGGTTTTGTGGTTGAAGCCGCGATTGGCGTCGGCCCGCCGTGTCACCACGCCGGTGCTGGCGTTGACGGCGGTGACGCGCACTTCATTATTGTCATAGCGTCGCTGGTTCCAGCCCAGGGTCAGCCGGGTGTGCCACTCATCATTGAACTGCCAGTCGTAGTAGCTATTCAGACTTTTATTGTGGCCCCAGGCGTGATTGGCTTTGTCATCCAGCCGATCTTTGTAACCGATCGCGATGGGCTTCCCGTCGATAAAGGCGGTGCCGCGATCGTAGGGGATGTCATAGCGGTAATCGGAGTAGGCGATCAGAAAACTGGCCTGTTCGCCATACCACTGCAACGAGGGTGCCAGCAGCGTATGTTTGTCACTGCCGAAACTGCGCCAGTAATCCTGATTCTGCTGCTCGGCGATCAGCCGGAAGGCGAAGCCGTTCCCCAGCGGACCGGTTACGTCCAGTGTGCCAGCCCCGCCGCCTTCACTGGCGTAACGTCCGCTGACGCTGGAGTGCCAGCGGTATTGCGGCTTTTTACTCACCACGTTGATCACCCCGCCCGGATTCTGAATGCCATACAGCAGCGAGGAGGAGCCTTTCAGCACCTCGACCCGTTCGGTGGTGGCGTCCAGATTCAGCCCCTGACTGCTGCGGATGCCATCGCGGTAAATGGAGCCATCGGCGTTGCTGCCAAAGCCGCGCCGGACAAAGCCATCTTCGGTGCCGGCCAGGGTGTTTGCCTCGCTGATCCCGCTCACAAAACGCATCGCGTCTGCCAGCGAGCTGACCTGAAAGTCCGCCAGCTGCTGCTGCGTCACGGTGCTGGTCGACTGCGCTTCATCGACCCGCGCGGTCAACGCTTTACTGGCCACGCTGCTCTGGCTGGCGCTGTAGTTCCCCTCCGGGCTGGCCTCGGCGGTCACGGTGAGGTCGGGTGTGGTACTGGTGGTTTCCGCGTTCGCCTGGGGCAGCAGCGCGCTGCTGCAAATTGCGAACAGCAGGGCAGAGGGGTGTACCGGAGGTCGGTTGTCTGATCGGTTTTTCATTTTTTTATGCAGTTTCTTAAGCTAATCATGCCCCCGGCTGAGAAACGTTCAGCGCGACAGGGCTACCCTGGCGACCATCTGCCTGTGCAGTGGTTCAGACAGATAAGTTGAGCGTCTGGCATCCTCACCCTGTGCCCGGCATTACTCGCCGGACGACAATGCTTCTCATCTGTAATTGAGAATCATTCAAACATCAGCTAATGTAGTAGTAAACAGAAATAAGCTGAAAAACACTACATGGGATGATGGCCCTCTGCACTGGCGTCAGGCAGCGGAACTTCTTCATATTTCACTGAAAAAAAAGAAGATATTTATCTCTCTGCGCCGGGATGCCCTGTAAAATCCCACCTGTTAGTGGGGGAAAAGAAAACCTGATCGCCTGTTTACTACAGGCTGATCGACTGTCGCACGGCAAAATCAGCGGTGGTTACTGACCCGCTGCCCGCGAAATGGCGCGACCCTTTTGAAGCCAGCATAGGATGATGATGAAACAGACCAGACCAGCCAGAAGCCGGGTCGATGTGGTCGCGGAACGCCTCCGCGCCCGCGAAAAGCAGCTCTCACCGCGCCTGCTGGCGGTGGCGCGTTATATCGATCAACAGCGGGAGAGCGTGCTGGAGAGCACCGCGCTGGAGATTGCCGCCGCGAACAACACCTCCGACGCCACGGTGATCCGCGCGATTCAGGCGCTGGGTTTCAGCGGCCTGCGCGATCTCAAACAGACGCTACAGGCGTGGTTTGGCCCCTCGCTGACCTCCGAAGAGAAGATGATCACTACCGTCAGTGAAGTGACCAGCGATGTAAACAGCTCCATCGATTTTGTGCTGGAGGGCCATCGGCGCGCCTGTGAGGTTCTGTCGCAGCCGCAGAATCGGGTGGCGATGGCGGACGCGGTGGCGCTGCTGAGCGAGGCGCGCCAGGTCGCCATTTTCGGTATCAATGCGTCCGGTATTCTGGCGGACTACAGCGTGCGGCTGCTGAATCGCATCGGGTTGCCCGCCTTTTCCCTGAATCGCGCCAGTATTGCCCTGGCGGAACAGCTGCTGGCGTTGCAGCGCGGCGATGTGCTGGTGATGATGGCGCAGCAGTCGGCCCATCGCGAAGGGACCACCGTGCTGCGCGAGGCCAGACGGCTGGGGGTGCCGGTTATCCTGCTGACCAACGCCACCGACTCCTTTTTCGCCCGCGCAGCGGATGTGGTGATCAATGTGCCGCGCGGCGGGGAGAACGGACGCATTCCGCTGCACGGCACCATCATGGTCTGTCTGGAAATGGTGATCCTCTCGGTGGCGTCGACGTTACCGCAGCGAACCGTCAAAACCATGAAGCGCTTACAGGATCTCTATCGTGGCCTGAAACCCACGGGCAAAAAGTAATTTCGTATTTCTGGCCGCGCTGCCCGATAACGCGGTCTCCTTAAGTCAAATTTCTCCGCTTTGCGAGCCAGATCGCGCCTTTTGACTGGCGCTTTCCCTCTGCCGACTACGCTTACTCTGTTTTCCCCGGTTGATATTTTGCTTATTTAATCCTTGTTACTCTGTGCGGAGCTGCTGATGAAACCCCTTCACGCGCCTTACCTTGTTTGCTGTGCGACGCTGAGCCTGCTGTCGCCGCTGCCAGCCGTGGCCTGGAACGATCTCACCGTCTTTGGCGATAGCCTGAGTGATGGCGGGAACGTGGGTCGCTTTACCTATGATGGAGCGACCCATCCGTTGTATGACGACATCATCGC
The DNA here is from genome assembly GCF_051336815.1 of Pantoea sp. C2G6. Classification (NCBI taxonomy): domain Bacteria; kingdom Pseudomonadati; phylum Pseudomonadota; class Gammaproteobacteria; order Enterobacterales; family Erwiniaceae; genus Pantoea; species Pantoea sp. C2G6. The sequence continues at coordinate 21,585 of NZ_JBGMNJ010000004.1, read as the reverse complement.
GCAGTCGCTGGGCGACACGTTACAGCCCTCGTCACAGGGCGGAAGCAACTACGCGGCGGGCGGCGCGGTGGCGGTGCCTGCGCTCAATCCGCTCTATAACAGTCAGGATCAGGTGGCGCAGTATCTGGCGACGCACGGCGGGCGGGCCGATCCCGACGGGCTCTATATTCACTGGATTGGCGGGAATGATTTAGCGGCGGCGGCCATCTCCCCGCTTACTGCGGTTCAGGTGGTTGATAATAGCGCCAGTGCAGCGGCGTCGCAGGTCAGCCAGCTGCTGGATGCCGGAGCCGGTACGGTCGTTGTGCCGACGGTCCCTAACGTGGGGGCGACCCCGGCACTGTTGCAGGCGATTTTGCAGGTGCTGGGTCCTGCGGCGGAACCGGCCACTGCCGCCCTGTTTCAGTCACTGAGCACCGCCCCGACGCCCGACCGGGCGGCGCGCGAGCAGGCGGTAGAAACCGCGCTTACCCAGGCGGCGGCAGAGGTTTCCTCCATTCCGTTGATCCGGGATGCCCTCGCGCAACAACTGATCGCCGCCTGGCAGCTGCTGAGCCGTGAGGCCGCCGCGCTGACCGATCGCTATAACCAGACCGAAGAGCAGGGGCTGGTGGCGGCGCGCGGCAATATTGCGCGCGTCGACATTAATGGCCTGTTCAATGAGGTGATCGATAATCCGGCGCTGTATGGTCTCAGCAACACCGCCGGAATGGCCTGTCCGCCCGGTGTCTCCGCTATGGACTGCACCTCCGCGACGCCGGGATTCTCTCAGGCGCAGCAATATCTGTTTGCCGATCGCCTTCATCCCAGCCCGGCGGTTCACGCGCTGATCGCTGATTATATTCAGTCGGTGCTCAATGCGCCGTTGCAGGTGGCGGCGCTGAGCCAGGCACCGTCAATGCTGGTACGCGACGCGCGGAACACCCTGGAAGGCCATCTCCAGCAGCAGCGCCAGCAGCCCGCCGCTGCCGGTGAGTTTATTGTCTTCGGCGGGTACGCCGGACAGCATCGCGATTTTCGTGGCGACAGCTTGCAGCAGGGCGACTCTACCAGCGCCAATGGCACTCTGGGCGTGGGTTATCAGCTGACCGATCGGTGGCAGGCGGGCGCGATGCTCTCGGCCACCTCGCAGCGCCAGCAGCCCTCATCGCGCTTCGACTATCATTTGCGCGGTAATCTGGTGGCGCTCTGGAGTCAGCTGAACTATCTGGAGGGCGGCTGGATCAACGCTGACGCCCATTATGCGGATCTCGATTTTGATGGGATTGAGCGTCAGATCCGGCTGGGGCCGGCAACCCGCACCGCGCAGGGCAGCAGCAGCGGCAAAGTGCTGGGGATGCGGTTGCAGACCGGCTGGGATCTGCCGCTGGGAAGTTATGTCACCACCGGTCCGGTTGCCAGCTACGCGCTCGACTACACGCGGGTGGGTGGCTATCAGGAGCAGGGTAACAGCAGCAGCGCGATGCGCTTTGGCGATCAGACACTGCACTCACAGGTTGGTTCGCTGGGCTGGCGGATCGACAGTAAATCGCTGCCGATCAACCCCTGGGCCGAGGTCAGCTATAACCATCAGTTTGGTGACAGCGACTCCGCCGTGACCGCCGGACTCAAATCGACCCGCACCGCTTTTACCCGCCGCGGCGCCGCACGGGATGATAACTGGATTGATATGGCGGCAGGGGCCAGCGTGCCGCTGGGGCAGAGCGTCAATGCCTTTGCCGGTGTTTCGACGGTCGCCGGCAACAGTGATTATCATCAGGTGACATGGAATGTCGGGCTTAACGCCCGCTTCTGACGCTGCTGACCCTATGCAGCCAGCCGCCTCAACCCTTCAACGGCGGCTGGCCTGCGGGCAGCGGAGCGATCCCCGCCTGAATCGCAGCCAGTGGCTAACGGGTGTGATAATCTGCCTGTGACGCACGTTATCATAACCGGAGGGAATCATGATCGTCAGACAGGCGTCGCCCGCAGAGGCGTATACGTTATGGAACATCCGAAATCTGGCAATACGCCACGGCTGTCAGGCGGTCTATTCCGCTGAGGTGCTGGCGGCCTGGACACCTGACCGGATGCCCGCCAGCTTTCCCGCCATGATCCGTGAAAACCCGTTTTTCGTGATTGATAGCCCGCAGGGAGAACCGGTCGCGACCGGCGCACTCGATCTTGCCGCCGCCAGTGTCGAGGCGATCTTCACTCTGCCTGAGTTCACCGGTCAGGGGCTGGCGGGCCGTATCCTTGACGCCATCAAAGCGGAGGCGCGGCAACGCGGTTTTCATCATCTGACGCTCTCTTCAACGCCAAACGCCGCCCGCTTTTATCAGCGCCAGGGCTTCCGGCCGCTGGGGGAGAACCTCTATCCCTCGAAGCTGGCGGGCTGCGCGTTACGCTGCGTGGATATGGCGATCGATCTGTAGCGGCGGCCGGTGCGGCAAACGGAGAAAGTTTCCCGCGCAAAGACTTCGCAAGCCCCCGCCGGTAAGGTATAGTCCGCGTTTTTTGGAGGAACCATGCTGACTGACTCATCAACTCGTCTCAATAAATACATCAGCGAGAGCGGCATCTGCTCCCGTCGCGACGCCGATCGTTATATCGAGCAGGGCAACGTTTTCATTAACGGTAAACGCGCCACTGTGGGCGCGCAGGTATTTGCAGGCGATGTGGTGAAGGTTAACGGTCAGCTGATCGAACCGCGCGATGAAGAGGATCTGGTGCTGATTGCGCTGAATAAGCCGGTAGGGATCATCACCACGATGGAAGAGGGCGAGCGTGACAACATCAGCGATTTCGTCAACCACAGCAAGCGGGTCTTTCCGATTGGCCGGCTGGATAAAGATTCTCAGGGCCTGATCTTCCTGACCAACCACGGCGATCTGGTGAATAAAATTCTGCGCGCCGGTAACAACCACGAAAAAGAGTATGTGGTGACGGTCGACAAGCCGATCACCGATGAGTTTATCGCCGGGATGGGGGCAGGCGTTCCGATGCTGGGCACGGTGACCAAAAAGTGCAAAGTGAAAAAGGAAGCGCCGTTTGTCTTTCGCATCACCCTGGTGCAGGGGCTGAATCGTCAGATCCGCCGCATGTGTAAGCACTTTGGCTATGAAGTCACCCGACTGGAACGCACCCGCATCATGAACGTCAATCTCAAGGGATTGCCGCTGGGTGAATGGCGCGATCTCACCGATGACGAACTGATCGAGCTGTTTAAGCTGCTGGAAAATTCCTCTTCGGAAGATAAACCGGCTAAGAAAGCGCCAGCCAAAGCGGCCGCGGCCAAAAAACCGCAGAAGAATAGCGCCAGACCGGCGGAAAAAGCGGACGCCCACGGCGCGTCACGCAAGCGCTTCGCCCAGCCGGGCCGTAAGAAGAAAGGGCGCTGATACCGACCTGACGCAGAGAGCGCGAGCTGCGCTCTCTGCGGATCATCATGGAATAATGCGGGCCGCCCGGAAGCGGGCAAACAGATCGCAAAACATGCTGTCTGAAGCCCGATAGCCGTGAAAACCCGCCCGTCGCAGCTTGCTGCCGTCGCCAAACATGTCGTAGTTCCAGCCGAAGACAAAATCAGCGAAACTCCCGTCACTTAACGCCAGGATGTCGTGCTGAACCAGCCCGCTGGCCGCGGCCATTTCCCGCCACAACGCCCGGTAGTCGTGAAATATCTGCCGGAACGAAAGCGCAACCGGCGGCGCAATCTCCAGTTCAAACCAGTCTGCTATCACCGGCCATAGCTCACTCCAGCGCCAGAGATCGCCATTATTAACATTGAACGCCTGATTGTGCGCCTCAGCGCTGCGCGCGGCCCAGATCGTGGCGTCGGCCAGCAGCGCGGCATCGGTAAAATCGACCATGCTGTGCCAGGTTTCCCGCGAGCCAGGAAAGCGAAACGGCAGCCGCGCTGCGCGACAGAGTGAGGCGTAGAGCGCCAGGCTCAGCGCCAGATTCATGCTGTTGCCCGGCCGGTCACTGCCGACAACGCCAGGCCGCAGCGCACTCCAGTGCCAGCGTTTGCCCTGCTGCTGCGCGGTCAGCCAGCTCAGCTGCGCGGCGTTAAACTCGGCGCCCGGCACGCCAGCATCACTCTCCCGTGCCGGGGTTTTAAACCGTCCGAGATGAGCACCATAGACTTTATAGCCCTGCATCAGGCTGACATGCTCAAGAGGGGCAATCTCTTCCATGGCCCGGACCAGATTCTGCAACATGGTCAGATTCGGCCCGACCATCTCCCCCCAGTCCGCGGCGTTAAGCCAGGCGCTGTAAAAGAGATGAGTGACGTGAGTGAGCGAGGCGAGCCGCTGCCTGCTCTGTTGCCGGTCGCAGAGATCTACCGCAATAACCTCTGCTCCGCTGACGGCATAGTCAGAGCGGTGCGTCAGCGCGATGACCTGCCATTGATCGGCTACCAGCGCCTGACTCAGCTGCTGGCCAACAATCCCGCTGGCGCCCGCCACCAGCGCTACCTTTTTACCCTGCGTCATTTTCATGCTAACCGCCTTATTAAAGAGAGAAACCGCATTCTCACTCGCCGCTAATTCTGATTAAATCCCCTTATCCGGCTAACGCTTATCAGGAAAATGAATAAATGCAGAACAAGCTGAACGCGATTCAGACCTTTATCCGGGTGGCGGAAGCGGGATCTTTTTCGGCGGCGGCTCGGCAAAACGGCATGAAGCAGTCGGCGGTGAGCCAGCAGATCGCCTCGCTGGAAGAGGCGCTGGGGGTGGTGTTGCTGCATCGCACGACGCGGAGCATGGCGCTGACGGAGCAGGGTCAGCACTATCTGCAACAGGTGAGACCACTGCTCAGCGCGATGGAGGAGCTGGAGCAGCAGTTAAGGCCGGCGTCGCCGCGGCTGCATGGCAAACTGCATATTCAGCTGCCGAGCGGGATAGGGCAGCGGTTAATGCCGCAGCTGATCGCCTTTCAGCAGGCGCATCCCGCGCTGCGTCTGAATATCGCGCTGGAGGATCGCCTGTCCGATCTCATCGCCGAGGGGGTTGATGTGGCGATCCGTCTCAGCGAATCGCCACCCGCCACGCTGGCTGCCCGCTCACTGACCACGGTTGAAACCGTGCTGGTGGCTTCTCCCGACTGGATAGCAGGTAACGTCCTGCCGCAAACTCCCTCTGACCTGGAACATCATCCACATATACGTTTTAGCGGCGTGGCACCGGATGCGCCGCTGCACCTGGTCTCGGCAACAGAGCGGGTCTCTGTCGCGGTGGCCAGCGGGTTCCGCTCTAACAACAGTGAGGCATTAATGCAGGCGCTGGAAGCGGGGCTTGGGATTGGCGGGTTACAGACGCTGATTGGCGCTGAGGCACTGGCCTCCGGCAGGCTGATTCGGGTGTTACCGGACTGGCGGCTTCCCGACCGCTATCTCTATGCTGTTTACCCCGATGCCCGTTTTATCCCTGATAAAGTCCGGCGACTGGTGGCGCTGTTAAGCGAGGTCCTGGTGGCGTTGCGGGGAGCAGGGCAGAGCCCGGCCTGATGCTCAGGCGCTATTATTGATTCGCATGGTGCAGCAGAATCCTGAAACTTTAAAGACCCTGGCAAAGCTCTGACACGCCCGCCCGCCGGGGGTGACATCGCCTTTCAGAACAACGACACTTTTCAGCCTGATAAGGGCGTGGCAGGATAAGCGCAATCTATCAAGGAGTGCGCCTGATGTTACTGAAAGGTATGAACGATCCGCTGCTGAAAGCGTATCAGCATCCCAAGTCACGGATGATGATCAGCCGTTTCAGAGGGCTGGCGGGGGATCGACGACTCAGTGACTGGCAGGCGTTCTGTATTCTGGTGACCGGCTTCACCAACTACTGGTATGTGCAGGCCGGTCGCTACACCATCAACGTTCAGCTGACCAAAACCCGCCAGTTCGATTTCCTCCATGACTTCCTGCACTTCACCGTCACACTGGATGGGCTGATCTGTGACGAACACTTCCGCAGCCCGGAGTTTGTCCTGCCGCGTTACGAAGTGCCTTACGAATTCTGCCGCTGGCGCAACAAGCGCGGTTATGACGCCTTAACCACCTATGTCAGCAAGCAGGGCGTGAAGTCCCACAAAGGGATCTTTATCGCCTCGGACGTCGGGCCGGGTGATGAGCGGGTGATGAAATGGGAAGGGGTAGTCAACGTCTATGACAAAACCTTTTTCAGCGTGGCTAACTTTAATACTACCCAGGCGTTCCTGATCAAAGAGATCAGTAAAGCGATTCAGGAAGGATTAATCAGGCACCTCAGTTTTTATCGCGATCTGTTTCACTACATTTTCCCAACCCCGGCGGAAGCGCGGTTACAGGCGCGTGACGACAGGCGCTATCTGGCAAAAAGATAGCGCCCGAACACCCTTCTTTCAGTCTGAATCACTGACAGGCTGCGCGCGTCGCCGGGCACTCTGGCGCTGCGTTCCAGCGAGTTGCGGCCAGACTGGGTTCACCGCAGCGCTCTCCTGCGCTGCGGCTGTTTTCAGCTGACCCCAGTCGCCGGATGCCGGACCCGCCCGCCGCGCGGTCCTGAAGTGAAGTAGCAATAACGGAGTGGCGAATGAGCAATAATCAACAACCTTACTGGAATCCTATGGTCCCTGAACTGACCGTAACGGATTTCTCCGTTTCGCTACATTTCTATACCGAGGTGCTGGGTTTTACCCGGATGATCCAGCGTCAGCAGCCGGACTTCGCTTATCTCTGTTTGGGCGAGGCGCAGCTGATGATTGAGCAATATCATCCGCAGGGCTGGAACACCGCTGAACTCAACTGGCCGCTGGGTCGCGGCGTCAATTTTCAGATCGAAGTGGAGGATATTCAGGCTCTGCGAGTCCGTCTGCAACAGCACGCGGTGCCGCTCTATCGCCCGCTTGGGGATAACCATTACGCGATCGGCGAAACCACCGTCTGTCAGCGGGAGTTTCTGGTACAGGACCCGGACGGGTATCTGCTGCGCTTCAGTCAGTATCTGGAATCATCTGACAGTGATAGTTAATATCAGATTTGAGTCAGATTAGCGTTCGCTATCACTTAATTAAACTTCCCGACTTAACTCAATTTTTATTTTGAATGTGCAGTCAATATTATTTAACGCCTGTTAATCTGCTTGCGCTCTATTCCCTGCTGGCAGTGGGGTAAGCCTCTTCTTTTCTCATCTCACGCTTCCTTAATTACCTGTTTCACTAATGAGGTGGGGAAGTCTTATTCAATCTCTCATCTTTTCATCGCATTAACTGGCGAGACAGCGGTTATTGCTCGCATAAATTTAGCTTAAATTCACTTCACCAGTTTAAATAATCCATTATTTACATTTAATTATCGCCGCGCTGCTGAATCTTTGGCGAGGTATGCCGATAACAGGGAATAACTAACAAGGAGAAAGTATGATGAGAAATATCTGTTTAGTGCTATTAGCCCTATTGGCCGGCCCGGTCAGTGCCAGCAGTTCCGGGCAGATAACATTCAGGGGCGCGGTGACGAATGGTTCATGCGACATGAATGTGGTACAAAACCCGGTTATATTTAACTGTTACAATCCTGCCAGCGGCAAGATGGTCAGTACCACCGCCGATCTGCTGAAGCAGGAATCGCTGGAAGGTTTACCTATCGAGGTAAAAGTTAGCTGGATTAACCCTGAGAAAACCAAAGGGCTTATTTTCGTTAACTATCTTTAAACGGTATCGCTGCTCTTACTGCGATGGCTGTCGCTGAAGCGACGCCATGATAAAAAGCAAGTGGCTGGAGCCTGTCGCCACCCATATCATTATAATTTTGCTAAGTGCGACGTTAAATTAACGTCTGCGCTAGAAACCTTTTATCTTTTATTTTTGCCAGCACCAGGGATCTCTTTACCAGTCATCCGCTAATAACGCGGGCTGTCGACGTTCTGTTTCTTTTTAGTCGCTGAATAATGAAAGCGTGGTGAAAAGGTGATTGTCGTTAAAGGCAGGCTTGCTGGCAGGAAAATAGAGGCGGCAGAGCCGCCTCAATTCAGTCAGGAGGGGTCGGACGATCGCTGAGTAAAGTACTTAGCACCCGGCCGCTGCTCTTTTTTACGCCGCAGTACCAGGCTGGTGGTAATAATCAGCAAGGTTAAACCGCCGGTTGCCAGTAATTCAGCCTGATGCTGAGCATCAAATAACATCACCACCAGCACCGTAACGATAAACAGGATAGTGACCCAGGTCAGGCCGGGAAACAGCCACATCCGGTAGCTCAGGGCTTCCCCTGCTTTCTCACGCTTTTTACGCAGCACCAGATGTGAGGCGGCAATTACCAGATAGACCAGCAGGGCAATCGCGCCGGAACTCGCCAGCAAAAACTCAAACACCACGCTCGGTGCCAGGTAATTGGCAATCACCGCCAGAAACGCCGCCGCGGTTGAGAGCAGCACCGCAATCCACGGCGTGCCGCTCCGGTTGGTTCGTGAGGCCGCCGCCGGGGCGTCTTTACGCCGTGACAGCGAGTAGAGCATACGCGACGAGGTATAGAGCGCGGAGTTAAGACAGCTGCACACCGCCATTAAGACCACCAGGTCGACAATCAGCCGGGCATTGGGGATATTCATCGCCTGAAGTGCCGTCTGCCACGAACCCTGTTCAACCAGACCGGGAGTGTTCCACGGCACCAGCGCCACCACAAAGAAGATCGACAGCAGATAGAACAGGGCGATACGCCAGATCACCGAGTTGGTCGCCTGGGTAATCTGCTTGCCGGGATTCTTTGATTCCGCGGCGGCAATGGTGACAATTTCGGTGCCCATAAACGAGAACATGGTGGTGAGGATGGCAGCCATCACCGCGCCGAGGCCGTTGGGCATAAAGCCGTGGGTATCATAGAGATGCGACAGGCCGCTGGTGTGGCTGTCGGGCAGCAGACCAAACACCGCCGCCCCCGCCACGCCGAGGAACAGGATAATCGCCACCACTTTGATCAGCGCAAACCAGAATTCAAACTCGCCATAATTCTTGACGCTGAGCAGATTGGTGATGGTCAGAATCAGAGTGATAGCGAGGGTGAACTGCCAGATCGCCACCTGCGGGAACCAGGCGTGCAGGATGGTTCCCGCCGCATTGGCTTCCAGCGGGATAACCAGCACCCAGAACCACCAGTAGAGCCAGCCAATGGTGAAGCCCGCCCAGCGGCCCAGCGCCTGATCCGCGTAGGTCGAAAAAGAGCCGGAATCGGGTGAGGCGACGGCCATCTCGGCCAGCATCCGCATGATCAGCACCACCAGCACACCGGCCGCTGCATAGGAGATCAGCACTGCCGGGCCTGCTTCAGAAATAGCATGGCCGGAACCAACAAACAGCCCGGCGCCAATTACTCCGGCAATCGAGAGCATACGCACGTGGCGCGGTTTCAGGTTTTGAGCCAGCGAATCTTCATTCGCACTCTGAGTCATCGTCATGTAAACGTCTCCGGGTCGGCGTCCGGTCTTTCAGACCGGACGAACAGGGAAGGGGCTTGCGTTAACGCGCCAGGGAGGTCAGGCCGGGACGACGGGGTGTCCGGCGGATGCGACGCACTGGTTAATTACCGAGGTCAGAATGGTCAGCGCCTGGCTGAACTGCGCGTCAGGGATGGTGAGCGGATAGAGGAAGCGGATCACATTCCCCTTGGCACCGCAGGTGAGCAGCAACAGTCCCTGCTCCATCGCCAGCTTCTGTACCGCCTGGGCGGTGCTGGCCTGATAAAACTCCATCGCCACCATCGATCCCAGCGCGCGCACCTCGGCAATATCGGGGTGAAGCTGCTGCTGCTGGCGCAGTTCCGCCTCCAGCTGCGCACCGAGCGTCACCGCGCGCTGACAGAGCTGCTCTTCATCAATCACATCCAGCACCGCGTGGGCGGCGGCGATAGCCAGCGGGTTACCGGCGTAGGTGCCGCCCAGGCCACCTGGCGCGGGCGCGTCCATCACCTCCGCACGTCCGGCGATCGCTGACAGCGGCATTCCGCCCGCCAGACTTTTCGCCATAGTGATGATGTCAGCCTTCACCGGGTAATGTTCCATCGCGAACAGCTTGCCGGTACGGGCAAAACCGCTCTGCACCTCATCGGCAATCAGCAGAATGTTGTGACGGTCAGCCAGTTCCCGCAGCTTTACCATGAATTCAACAGGTGCGGCGTGGAAGCCGCCTTCGCCCTGAACCGGTTCGAGCACAATCGCCGCCACGTCGTGCGGCGCAATATCCTGGGTGAAAAGATCCTCAAGGCTGGTCAGCGCGGCTTCCACGCTGATCCCCTGCACGGCGCTGGGGTAGCGGGCATGGAACACCGAGGGCGGCATCGGACCAAAATCGCGCTTGTAAGGGGCCACTTTGCCGGTCATCGCCATCGTCATAAAGGTACGGCCGTGGAAGGCGTTGCCAAAAGTGATGATGCCGTGACGGCGGGTATAGGCGCGTGCCACTTTCACCGCGTTTTCGACCGCCTCCGCGCCGGTGGTAAAGAAAGCGGTTTTGGCATCACCTGCAATTGGCACCTGCTGATTGATGCGCTCGGCCAGGGCGATGTAGCTTTCGTACGGGGTAATCTGAAAGGCGGTATGGGTGAACTTTGTTAACTGTTCGGCAATTGCCTGCTCAACGCGCGGGTGGCGGTGGCCGGTATTCAGTACCGCGATGCCACCGGCGAAGTCGATCCAGCTGTTACCCGCCTGATCCCACAAGGTGGCGTTTTCGGCCCGGGCAACTGCCCAGTCGCAGAGCGTACCGATACCTTTTGGCAGGGCCTGAGCTTTGCGCTGTTGCAACAGACTATTTTTTTCGATCATTTCATCCACCTCTGTAGAACTTCGTATTTACAATTCCCGACAAACACGCTTATTTATGCGTGGGGCGAGGTGAGTTGCCAGAGCCAATTGTCAGAGGAAAGGTGGAGCCAATTGCGACTGTTATACGCAGATCATCTATTAGCGCGGTTACAGTTTCTGCAAACGGGTTCGTTGCATCAGCGCCTGCTGAGCTGCATGCAGGCCGCGATTATTGAAGAGGTGTTCCCGCGCGGTGGCCGTTTACCCCCGACGCGCGATCTAGCGCGTGAGCTGGGCGTGTCGCGCAACACCGTTATGCATGTCTATGAGAGCCTGATGGCGCAGGGCTATGTGACCGCCCGCACCGGCAGCGGCACCTGGATTGCGGAGACGCTGCCGGAGAGCTGTCTGCAAAGCGATGCGATTGAAGATTTTCAGGCGGCGAGTGCGCAGCGGCCCGCCACGCTGTCGAAGCGTGGCGCGAGTCTGCTCGGCCACGCCAACGCCTCCCCCTGGCAGTGGGGGGCGTTTGTGCCCGGCGCACCCGATGTCACAGAGTTTCCCCATAAGCTGTTCAGTCAGATTCAGGCCCGCTTAAATCGGGAGCCTGACGTGCACCGGCTGGTCTACAGCAGCGGCGGAGGCTGTCCCGATCTGCGTCATGCGCTGGTCGACTATCTGCGGGTGGCGCGTTCGGTACGCGCCGACGCCGATCAGATTCTGATTACCGAAGGTGTGCATCAGGCGGTGGATCTGGTGACGCGGGTGCTGTGCGATCCCGGCGACCGGGTCTGGATGGAGGAGCCGGGTTACTGGGGCACCCGGAACCTGCTGCGGATGAATGGCCTGAAGATTCGGGCTATGCCGGTGGATGAGCAGGGGCTGGTGCCTGACAGCGGGCCACCGCCGAAGCTGGTTTTCGTGACACCGTCACACCAGTATCCGCTGGGTGTCCACCTCAGTCTGGCGCGTCGTCAGGCCCTGCTGACGCTGGCGCGTCGCCATCAGAGCCTGATTGTGGAGGATGACTACGACAGTGAGTTCCGCTTCTCCGGTCAGCCGCATCCTTCGTTACAGGGTCTGGAGGCGGACGCGCCGGTGATCTATATGGGCACCTTCAGTAAAACGCTCTATCCCGCGCTGCGCATCGGCTACATGGTGGTGCCAAAGCCGCTGGCGCAGCCGCTGCGCATCGCCGCAGCGGAACTCTATCGCGGCGGCCATCTGCTGATCCAGCGGGCGCTGGCGGAGTTTATCCGGCTGGGCCACTACATGGATCATATTCGCCGGATGCGTCTGCTCTACCGCCAGCGGCGGCAGTTTCTCTGCCGGCTGATTGAGCGCTACCTTGGGCCCGCCTTTTTACCCGCCTTTAATCATGAAGCCGGGCTGCATCTGGTGATGCCGCTGCCCGAAGGAACCGACGATGTCGCGATAGCGGCGCAGGCACTCAAGCGCGGCGTTAAAGTCCGGCCGCTGTCGCAATATTATATGCATCCTCAGGGCCAGCGCGGGCTGCTGCTCGGCTACGCCTGCGTCAATGAGCGACAGTGTCAGGACGCCTTCGGCACCCTGAAAGCCTGCCTGTCACTGGCTGGCGTGGCACTGAACCCGCAGCGTTAGCCGGAGTGGGGCCTTTGCGCGCGGCCACGGGCATTGCGGCCGCGCCGCTTCTGGCTGGCTAACACATTGACATTTAATCAGAGTCACCGAAAATATCCCTCTTCGCGACCCGACCAGAGATTACTGGAGTTTATCATCGCCTTTTATCCTCTTACTGACCCGGCCAGGGCTGTGGTTAAGCGTATCGCTGCGCTGACCGCGGCGCTGCTGCTGGTCAGTTGTGCTTCCGAACCGCCACGCTCGCTGGTAACGCCCTTTCCGCCGGTGGCGAAACAGCCGCTGCCCGCCGCCAGCCAGCCCGCTCAGCCACAGGTGCAGCAGCCGGTGCGGGGCGTCTGGTTAGCCACGGTGTCGCGTCTCGACTGGCCTCCGGTCACCTCGGTCAACGGCCTTTCAGCGGCCCAGCGCATCAGTCAGCAGCAGAAATCACTGATCGACAAGCTGGATAAGCTGAAAAGCCTGGGTATTAACACCGTCTTTTTTCAGGTGAAGCCTGACGCCACCGCGCTCTGGTCCTCAAAAATCCTGCCCTGGTCAGATATGCTGACCGGCAGAATCGGTGAAGATCCGGGCTATGACCCATTGCAGTTTATGCTGGATGAGGCGCACAAGCGCGGCATCAAAGTGCATGCCTGGTTTAACCCCTACCGGGTGGCGGTCAATACCAAACCCTCGACCGTCAGTGAGCTGAACCGCACGCTGACGCTGCATCCGGCCAGCGTTTTTGTGCTGCATCGCGACTGGATACGCACCGCGGGCGATCGCTATGTGCTGGACCCCGGCATCCCGGAAGTGCGTGACTGGATCACCAGCATTGTGGCGGAGGTGGTGACCCGTTACCCGGTCGACGGCGTGCAGTTTGATGACTACTTCTATGCCGAATCTGCCGGTTCGTTACTCAATGATAACCAGACCTTCAGCCGCTATGGTCAGGGGTTTGCCAGCAAAGCGGACTGGCGTCGTCACAATACCCAGCAGCTGATTGAGCAGGTGTCGCACACCATTAAGCAGCTGAAGCCGGAGGTGGAGTTTGGCGTCAGTCCGGCAGGGGTCTGGCGCAATCTGTCGCACGATCCCGCTGGCTCCGACACCCGCGGTGCGGCGGCCTACGATGAAGCCTACGCCGATACCCGCCGCTGGGTGCAGCAGGGTTTGCTGGACTATATCGCGCCGCAGCTTTACTGGCCTTTCTCGCGCCAGGCTGCGCGTTATGACGTGCTGGCGAACTGGTGGGCAGCGGTGGTGAAGCCGACCAACACCCGGCTCTATATTGGTCTGGCGCTCTATAAAGTGGGGGAGCCCTCTAAAATTGAACCGGACTGGAGCCGTCAGGGCGGCGTGCCGGAGCTGAAAAAGCAGCTTGATCTCAATGAATCCCATCCCAATATCGACGGCACCATTCTGTTCAGGGAGGGCTACCTGAATCAGCCGCAGACGCAGCAGGCGGTGGGCTATCTGAAAAGCCGCTGGGGAAACTGATCTGCAAGGCGACAGCATGACCAGTGCGGTTAAGTTTTTCTCTGCGGCTTACTGCTATTCTTGCGCTTTCAATGGGAGGAACCATGAGTGAACTGATTGATATTTTTACCAGCCATAAAAGTGAACGTAGCTTTACTGAACAGCCTGTCGACGAAGCGGTGCTGGAGCGGATTATCAGCACCGCCTATCGCGCCCCGACCTCAGTAAACTCACAGCAGGTCTCGGTGGTTGTGACGCGCGACGCCGGTCGCCGTGCGCAGATTGCCGCCATTGCGGGTGGTCAGCCGTGGATCGCCAAAGCGCCGGTCTTTATTACTTTTGTGCTGGATATGCATAAATCAGCGGTAGCGATGGCCGCCATTGATCAGCAGCAGATTGCTCATCAGAGTATTGAAAGTATCGTCTCTGGCTCCACGGACATCGGCATTGCATTAGGGTCAGTAATGGCCGCGGCGCGCGCTGAAGGCCTGGGTATTGTGCCAATTGGCGGTATTCGCCGCGATCCCGAAGCGATGATCTCTCTGCTGGAACTGCCACCGCTGACCTTCCCGGTGGCGGGCGTGGTGATTGGTCATGTGGATGAGCCTGCTCATCAGAAACCGCGTCTGCCACTGGCCACCTTCCGCCATGATGAGACCTATCAGACCCAGGGGCTGGAGCAGCAGATTGCCGCCTACAACGATGAGATGGTGCAGCACTGGAAAAATATCGGTCGCAGCGACGGTGAGAGCTGGAGCGAAAGCGTCAGCGGCTACTATAAAAACATCTATTTCCCGGATGTGCTGCCCGCGCTGCTGAAGCAGGGCTTTGGCAACGATAAATAAAATCAGCCTGTTGCCGTAGCGGGCGCTACCCATCCTGAAAAGGCCAGCCGTGACAACTCACGGCTGGCCTTTTTTCATTTTGTTACTATAACGCCATGTCACTTTCTGTGTGGTAACACATACTTTCTTTTTCAACCGAAGCGCTAACGCTTTTAAACACTGACCTTCCAGGGAAATAACATGTCTCAGCGTTCTCTTACAGCGCTCTGTTTAATGAGTTTTTTTCTGGCCGATGTCCGCGATGGTCTGGGGCCATTTCTGGGGATCTTTCTCACCGAGCGACACTGGCGACCTGATGAAATTGGCCTGGTCATGACCTGCGGCGGTATCGCCGGATTGCTCGCCACGCTGCCCGCCGGTGTCGCTGCCGATGCCACCCGGCATAAAAAGATGATTGTGCTGCTGGGCTGTCTGGTGATCACCGCGGCTACGCTGTTGCTGTGGTACAGCAATCAGACCTGGACGGCGATGGTCTCGCAGATTGTCTCAGGGGTTGCGGCGGCGTTTATCGGACCGACCGTGGCGGGGATCACCCTGGGACTCACCGGTCAGCGCGGCTTCAACCAGCAGATGGGGCGTAACGAAGCCTTTAACCATGGCGGCAATACTATTGCGGCGCTGCTGGCGGGCTTCTCGGCATGGTACTGGGGTATGGGCTCGGTGTTTATCTTAATGACGATGATGGCGATCTTCGCGGCTTTTGCGACCCTGGCGATTCGCGGGGATGAGATCGACAACGAGGTGGCGCGCGGTTATGAGCAGCACGAAGAGCGTGGTCCGGCGCTGAGTTTAATGATGCTGGTGCGCAAACCGGCGCTGATGATTGTCGGGATCACCCTGTTGCTTTTTCATCTGGCCAATGCCGCGCTGCTGCCGATGCTGAGCATGCGCGTCGCCTCCGCCGGGGGGCAGGCGGCGGTCAGCCCTGGCCTCTACGCCGCGGCGACGGTGGTGATTTCACAACTGGTGATGATTCCGGTCGCGCTGTGGGTAGCAAAGCACATTGAAACCCAGGGTTATCGCCAGTTTATTATGGTGGCGTTGATCATTTTACCGCTGCGCGCGCTGATCGCCGCGGAGTTTGCCGGACCGATGTTTGTGATACCGGTTCAGGTGCTGGATGGGATCGCCGCCGGTATTCTGGGGGTGGCAGTACCGGGATATATCGTCTCACTGCTGCGCGGGACCGGGCATGTCAATGCCGGACAAAGCGTGGTGATGCTGATGCAGGGAGCGGGGGCGGCGCTGAGTCCGGCGATGACGGGGATGATCGCCGCTCGCTACTCCTACAGCACCGCCTTTGCAGTGCTGGGGGTGATTGCGCTGGCCGCCCTGATTTTATGGTGGCGAAGCGGGGCGACGCCCGCCGCCCGTCTTGCCTGACGCTGTAAAAAGCTGGCCCAACAGGCTGATGCTTGTCAGTCAGGTTGGTCAGGATGCCGCAGCGGATAACGCTGCGGCTTCTTTTTTAGCGCCCATGGATAGTGTCCGGGGGGGGGCTGGCGGGCGTAAAAGCCTTTGTCAGAGAGCGTGTATCTGCTCTTTCTGAGCATATTTCAACACCTTTCTCGTCCTGAATCCCGCCCGGTAAAGGTTCTCAATGTTATGAAAACAGTGATCACGCTAGTGGCTGTCTGGCGGATGCGACAGCGACTGCGCGATTTCCGTGACCAGCGCCCTGAACCAGCGATGCGCGGGATCGTCGCGGTAACGCGCGTGCCAGCCCATCTCGACCGGAAAAGTGCCGAGATCAACCGGCGCAGGAACGATTCTGAGCCGCGCATCCCGTGACAGATGCTGGCAAATCAGACGCGGCAGCGTGGCGCAGTAGTCTGTGACCGCTATCATTTCCGGTACGGCGAGAAAGTGCGTCACCGAGACGGCAACCTGACGGCGCAGACCACGTTGCTCCAGCGCCTGATGTAAACCGGCGCGCATCCGGCCCGGTGGCAGCACGTTGACATGTCTGAGCTGCTCATACTGCTCCGCAGTGAGCGTGTCGCCTACCCGTGGATGATCGGCACGCACCACGCAGGCCAGTCCCTCATCCATCAGGTGCTGCACCACCAGATTATCGGGTGGCTCCACGATCCGGCCCAGCACCATATCGGTATTGCCGGAGATGACGCCGGTTTCCGTTACGTCATTACCGAATGGGGTCAGACGGATGCGTATGCCGGGGGCGCTTTCGCGCAGGCGCGCCACAATCACCGGCATCATGACAAATTCGACATAACTGTTCGGTGCCAGCGTGAAGAGCCGGGTAGCGTGCTGCGGGTTAAAATCCTGCTGGCCGAGAATAACCTTGTCGATAGAAGCGAGCGCGGCACCCACCACCCCGGCCATCTCCTCGGCCATTGGCGTCGGGCGCATACCGTAGCGCTCGCGGATAAATAGCGGGTCGTTAAGCGTCTCCCGCAGCCGGTTCAGCGCATTAGAGAGCGCCGGTTGGGTAATGCCAAGCCGTTCAGCGGCGCGGGTGACGTTGCGCTCTTCCATCATCACCAGCAAAACGGGCAATAAATTCAGATCGTATTTCATTGAGCTATAATGCCTGGTGAATAGCTGAAATTGAAGAAATAAATTTCAGAAATATGTCGGGACCCGCCATGATGACCGGGTCAACAGAGAACGCGGTGCTTGCAGGCCGCTGCTTAAATATTTCAAACCTGAGCCAGTTCGACAGACTCTATAGGGAGCGGAAATGAAAATTTTAATGGTTTTGACCTCGCATGATGAGTTAGGCACCACCGGCAAGAAAACCGGCTTCTGGCTGGAAGAGTTCGCAGCCCCTTATTACGCCTTCCTGGATGCGGGTGCTGATATTACTCTGGCCTCACCCAAAGGCGGACAGCCGCCGCTGGATCCTAAAAGTGACGAGCCCGATTCACAGACTGATGACACCCGACGTTTCAAGAGCGACACCGCTGCGCAGGCGGCGCTGGCTTCAACCGTTCAGCTGAGCACAGTTTCTCAGGATGCGTTTGATGCCGTCTTCTATCCGGGTGGTCATGGACCGCTATGGGATCTGGCAAATGACAAACACTCTATCGCGCTGATCGAGCAGACCCTTCAGGCGGGAAAACCGGTTGCGCTGGTCTGCCATGCGCCAGGCGTGCTGCGTGATGTGAAAAACGCCGATGGTACGCCACTGGTTAAGGGGAAAAAGGTTACCGGCTTCACCAACACCGAAGAAGAGGGGGTTGGCCTGACTGATGTGGTGCCTTTCCTGGTGGAAGATGTGCTGAAACAAAATGGCGGCCTCTATTCACGTGGCGATGACTGGCAATCTTATACCCTTCAGGATGGTCTGCTGATTACCGGCCAGAACCCTGGATCGTCAGCTGAGACCGCACAGGTTCTGTTAGCCAGCCTGACCAACAAGAGCGCCTGATAGTCTGTGCTCCGTGTAAGGCACCTGCGGGTGCCTTTTTTCTTACTAACAGACGTCTTCCCTGAATAATCACCTGGTAAATTATTGCAAAGCAATATATCTGCGCTCTACTCTTCCGGTACTGAAATAATAATTCGGGGGACAGTTCAGCAACGCAGCGTTATTTCCCGTCCTCTCTACTGCAAATATAAACATGTCTTTAAAACCAGTGTTGACAACGGTTTTTATATGCGTAGAGTGATATCCATCAGCAGCGAGAAAAACGCGGCTGATACATCAGAAATAATCTGGTGTTTGCGTAACGGGTACTGATAAATTTATCCTTTTTTAATTTGTCGGTGGTTCTGTTAAACATTGTTTGTTAGAGACTGTTAGTAAGTTACTGATAACCCTGTTAATGGAGTCGTAGTAAACGAAGTTACAAATCAGTGTTGAAGTTGAGTATCGCGTCGCGATGATGTAAGGCCTCGTAGTTCTGAACGTTACGTTACGACAGAGTACGATTGCGGTTTAAACGTCGTAATGAAAGTAAGGCAACGCATCAAAAAGTTTATATCGCGACGGGGGTGTGCAGGTTTATACGGGCCTGACCTGTCTTTGTCTCCTGAAAGACTATCAGGCGGTGAAAACCGTCAATATTAATGACATTTCGTTACCATGTTCATTATTATCCGCAGGACCTGTTCATAAATAGCAGTACCGAAGCAGTTATTATCAATTAAGTTAGTTAATGGTAAATCCTAAATCAGCTGTACCCTAAAAGCCCTGACTGTTTCAGTCAGGGCTTTTATCATTGCATGCGCCGCTGGCGCATCAAGCGGATCTCCCTGCATCAGGCCGGAATAGCGCAGCATAGGGAAGCATTTTTCCATGATGGGGTGTTTCAGACGCGCCTCTATCTCAGCCAATGGTTTATCGGGCTTCATAAGGAAGCGGTGCGCCATCGAAACAGGTTGATGTGTGCTGCTACTCTGAATCTAGCTACTATGAAGCTGCGCAGTGGTCGGGCTTCAGTTTGCAGCCATCAGGCTGCTCTGTTCTGACACTCGCTTCAGAAAAGTGATCTTATTGTCAGAATTGTTGCCTCGTTTTGGTCCTCACAAAGCTTCATTTTTGAAGTATCAGATCCCCGATTACGCCTCAAATCGTCAATTTTTATTCAAATGCGCCTCTGGTCCTGAAGAAAGATTGTTCAATTCCCTTTAACACAACACTATCGCCTGGGAACAAGGCATCGACGGCAGACTGCTGTGCGGTAACGTTGCTCCCTCCTCGGAAAGCCAGAATACACATTGTTTAGAGTTAAGGGGTCTCTGGCCAGCATGACTGCTGGTTCAGGCCGTATTGAGTAAGCGGGAGCGGCATAGATTATTGAAAAGCTGGGAGATTCAGGCAGTTTATCAGCGATGTGGCCGCCGGAGCCTGTGGCAATGTCAGGCATATAAGCGACAGGCGAGAAGCAGGAATGCGCCACTGCTGACTGACCGGACGTGCCGGGTGGGTCAGTTTTTAAAACCGTTTCGGAAGATGGAATCGAGAGGGCTGACCCGAAAGGTACAGTGTAAGACTGTACTTTAGTCTAACTATCATTCATTAATAAAAAACCTTATTGTTCCTACAGAAGAATAAAGCAGTATGAATGAAAAAGCTGATCCCGCTTAAAGGATCAGGCGCCAATTTGGCCAACACCAGGGAAATTTTTAGCATTATTGCTAATAGTCAGTAATCTGTCAATTTAGTCTCACTCTTTTATAAAAGAGTGAGACCTTTTCCGTATTCCTGTCTTCCAATAAACCGCCTGTCGCGCTGTTAATTTCAGGTAAAAATATATTGGCATTTAAACGATAACTTCCTTCAAAATAAATGGATCTTATAACAGGCTAACAGGGTTATATGATTCAGCCTTGATAAAGTAAATAGTGAAGGCCACTTCTCTTTTCTCTCTGGCATGGAAAAACGGATGCCCGTTAGTTAATGACGTGCATTATCATGCCGGGGAAAGCTGTATATCATGTCCACTATCAGATAATAGTATAGTTAAGTAATTATCCAGCGGCTATTTATCGCTTGCCAGACTATTATCCAATGGCAGGGTTTTATGCTATAATCGCCCGATTACGATGGCTTTTATCAAGGAGACAATTGGATGTCCAATTCATTTTTCAACAATGCGTTTATTAATGCATCCGTGAAAAAATTTCTGGAAAAAAATCTAAAAGATTTTAATAATATTAAATACGCTTATGCCATCATGAGTAAGAAAAACCCGAATGATTTCGCTATCATTTCCAACAGAACAGAATGGTTTGAATTTTATACTGAGAATAAATTTCAGTTTATCGATCCGGTGCTGATCACTGCATCCTATCGTTTTACTCCCTTCTTGTGGGATGAAAACATTATGATCAGTTCGGGTTTAAAAATGCCCAAAATTTTTGATATGGCTAAGAATTATAATGTCATTAATGGGTATACCTTTGTACTTCACGACCATAACCACAATCTGGTTGTTCTGTCGATCATTATGGACAAGAGCTGCGACGATGATATAGAAAAAAGGGTGGTCGAAAAGAAAAATGATCTGCAAATGTTGTTATTAGAAGCACATGAAAAACTGACCACTCTTTATCAGGAAATCAACGATGCCAATCAGGCTGCTAAAAAAAGCCAAAAAGAAATACTCTCTAAACGTGAGAATGAAATACTCTACTGGGCAAGCATGGGGAAATCCTATCAGGAAATCGCCCTTATCCTGGGGATCAAGCTCACCACAGTAAAATATCATGTAGGTAATGCTGTCAAAAAACTAGGCGTTACCAATGCCAAACACGCCATAAGGCTTGGCGTCGAGCTGAAGCTCATCAGACCGGTTCTCCCTGATACGGAATGAAAATGGCCACCTGTTTAATTCGTTATCCGGTAAGAGAGATTTTTTGTTAATGCGTTCTGTCAGCAGAGACTGGTTATGCTCATCCACAGGCATATGGATCAGATAAATATTCTGACGCTTCTCTGAAAGCCCTTTTTCAACCACAGAAACCTGCCAGCCGGAGCGCTGAAAGATAATCAGCATCGGATGGCTGACAATCGCGTAAATGCCTTCATAGGCCTGACTTCTTGCGTAATTAATCATTGATAAAAAAAGCAGTAAACTGACCGGGTGTTGTTGCAGATTAAGCGCTTTAATACGTTCCTTATCGATAAATAAACGGCTGGCTTCAATAAAATTCCCTTCAGGCAAACGCATTTGTGCAAAATAGGGTTTGAACGTATTGATGATCATATTGGGGAATTTTGTTTCGATAAACCGTAAACTACAGATGACAACCCCTTCATAGACACCAAATATATAGGTGGTGTTCGTGTTGTCATACTCATCAAATTCCATATTTTGTTCACAGCGCACCTCCCAGTTAAGGCGATCTTTGAATGTTTTTTTTCTTAATGAAAATAGCTCAGTTGCTCTGTTTTTATTTAATGCATTATAATCTACGTCAAAAAATTTTATCATTTATAG